>CAZXZK010000061.1:0-7209 GCA_964645295.1 uncultured Cytophagales bacterium
CTCTATTTCCTTCTCTTCACTCTTCTCTGTTCCCTTCTCTTCACTCTTCTCTATTTCCTCTTCACTCTTCTCTATTTCCTTCTCTTCACTCTTCTCTATTTCCTCTTCACTCTTCTCTATTTCCTTCTCTTCACTCTTCTCTGTTCCCTTCTCTTCACTCTTCTCTATTCCCTCTTCACTCTTTTCTATTTCCTCTTCACTAGTTTCAGTATTTTCAGGGTAATCCTCGGTATCTATAAATTTAATATAAGCTGGTTTATTATAATTAAATTTATTCCCCAATGCTTTCCACCCTCTAACATCTACTAAATCCTTAACATCTATTTTTTCTTCCTCATATGTATTCCCTTTAGGCTTATGTTTAAATTCAATTTGAGGTGAAAAAGAATAAGAAATTCCTAATATTTCAGAATTTCTATGCTCTGGAATAAATAAGAATTTTTTGTCCATCGTAGTTGTTTCAATCATAAATCTTTTAATCATATTATTTTTGGAGGCACCATCATAATAGATCGAAGTAATGATTCCCTTTGGGTTAAATTTCCCTAAATAGATGATAGAATCATGTTGGTAGCGATTAGTCAGTTCAAAATTGGTAATCTCATATTCCCCTTTTTTATAAATTACCAAGATAGTGTCATTAGATTCAAAATTACCAATATAATCGCCATGCTCATCTCTATTTAACCTTCCAATGGTAGGGTCATACCAAATGTCAACCCCACCTAAGGTAGATAAGCCAGCAGATTTTAAAACAATCTTTCTTATGGGATATTTTGTTAGTAAATTTCCCAGAGAATCTCTGCCCTTTATTGCCAAATCCGCAAAATCATAATCAAATTGTTTATTCTTAGCTTTACAAGAAGCCGTTAAATTAACTTGTACTATCTCTGCTTCTCCATTATCATTGGCTGAAAAATAGGTTATTTTTGATTTTGGCTCATTCGTCGTGATTCGATATTCCCTATCACGTGTAATGGAAGTAATCTTAAATCTTTTGACATAATGATTCCCCTTTTTCCCGTCTAAATAAGCTACATTGAATACACGTCTGTCATCATTTTTCTTAAATACCGAACAATAAATAATATCTTTTCCAACAAAAATCTTATCCTGAACCTTTGTTACGATACAAGTTCCATCTTTTCTAAAGATAATAATGTCATCAATATCAGAACAATCCATGACATATTCATCTTTCTTAAGTCCATATCCAATAAATCCATCCTCTCTGTTCACATATAGCTTTTGGTTAGCAGCGGCAACAATATTGGCAGAAATGGTATTGAAATTTTGAATTTCTGTTTTTCTTCCTCGCTCAGCTCCAAATTTTTCCAATAAATTAGCGTAAAATTTTATTGCATATTCTACCAAATTGCTTAAGTTAGACTCAACTTCAGCTAATTCATCATTCAAACGCTTCATGGCCTCATCGGCCTTAAATGAATCAAATTTTGAAATTCTTTTGATTCTGATTTCCAATAATCTTAATAAATCCTCCTCCACTATCTCCCGGTAAAAATCTTTTTTAAATGGTTCAAGCCCCTTGTCAACAGTTTCTACCACTAATTCAAATGTTTCACATTCCTCAATATCTCGGTATATTCTATTTTCAATAAAGATTTTTTCTAATGAAGAAAATAAGAGTTTCTCCATTAATTCACCTTTTTTAATCTCTAATTCTTTTTTTAATAAATCAACAGTTTGGTTAGTATTTATTTTTAGAATTTCAGAAACTCCAACAAATTGAGGTTTTTCCTCTACAATCACACAGGCATTAGGAGAAATAGATACCTCACAGTCTGTAAATGCATATAAGGCATCGATTGTTACATCAGGCGACATCCCTGGCGCTAGTTGAATGAGTATTTCCACGTCCTTCGCCGTATTATCAATAACCTTTCTAATCTTTATTTTACCTGAGTCATTTGACTTTATGATTGATTCTATTAAAGAAGTGGTGGTAATTCCAAAAGGAATATCCTTAATAATAAGCGTCTTTTTATCAAGTTCCTCAATTTTAGCTCTTACTCTAATCCGTGATCCCCGGACGCCATCCATATAATTAGAAATATCAATCATTCCTCCTGTTTGAAAATCAGGAAATAATTCGAATTTTTTACCTTTTAAATAATCAATGGAAGCCTGAATTAATTCGCAAAAATTATGAGGTAAAATTTTTGTGGCTAATCCAACAGCTATCCCCTCTACCCCTTGTGCTAATAATAATGGAAATTTTACTGGTAATGTAATGGGCTCTTTTTTTCGTCCATCATACGATAATTGCCATTGTGTGGTCTGAGGATTAAAAACAACTTCCTTACCAAATTTGGATAATCTTACTTCAATATATCTTGCAGCAGCAGCAGAATCTCCTGTTCTTACATCTCCCCAATTGCCCTGACAATCAAATAAAAGTTCTTTTTGCCCAATATTGACAATGGCGTCGTTTATGGAAGCATCCCCATGTGGGTGGTATTGCATGGTCTGTCCAATTACATTCGCCACTTTATTGAAACGACCATCATCCATTTCGTTCAAAGCATGTAATATTCTTCTTTGAACAGGTTTTAGGCCATCTTCAATTGCGGGAACAGCCCGCTCTAAAATCACATAAGAGGCATATTCCAAAAACCAATTTTCATACATTCCTGCTAAAGCAATAGAATCTTGCAATTGATCTTTCGATTCTTCACTTCCCTCATTCAATTCCTCTGTATTTTCTTCCATTTATTGTTTAAATTTTTCGTTTAAATCAAATAATTTTATCAGAATCATCGCTGTCGCCCCCCAAATTTTCTGATCATTAATAAGAAAATAAGGCGATTTATATTGTCGACCCTGATAAGATAATTCCTGAAGGTAATGATTATCTGAATTTTTTAATTCTCTAACCGGTATTTCTAATATACAATTTACTTCTTTTTCATCTAATTTAAAAATAGGTTTTTGATTTAATTTAACGAAAAAACAAGTTATAATAAATTGAGACACATCGACCCATTGTTCATGAAAAAGAACAAGTTTTTCAGGTTCCAAATCTACCCCAATCTCTTCAAATACTTCTCTTTTTGCGGCATGAAGAATATTCAAATCGCCTTTTTCCAATTTACCACCCGGTAAGGCTAATTGTCCACTGTGATGACCTGGGTATTCATTTCTTTTGATAATTATTATATGTTCCTCCTGCTTATCAGGATAGATAATTGCCACAACTCCCGCTTTTTTAAAATCAATTTCTGATTGCTTCTTGTTAATAATTATCTCATTATATTTAAACAGTTCTTCCATATCATTTCCTTTGAATTTTTACATGGATTGCCTGAGCAATACTAATGCCATCTAAAGCTGCTGACATGATCCCTCCTGCATAACCTGCTCCTTCTCCACAAGGATAGAGTCCTTGAATTTCAGGATGTTCAAAACTTTCCTTGTCTCTTGGTATTTTTACCGGTGAGGATGTTCTAGATTCTAAACCAATAATTTGACTTAAATTCGTTCCAAATCCTTTAATTTTTCTATTAAAATCATTTAGCCCATCAGCTAAGGGTAGATAAATATTTTCAGGTAATAATTCTCTAAAATCTCCCGAATATAAACCTGGAATATAAGAGGTCTCCCTTAATTCATGACTTATTTTATTTTGAATAAAATCTCCTGTTAATTGTCCCATGGCTTTTTGTGTTTCTCCCGCAAAATAATGCGCCTTCTGTTCAATTTTTTCCTGATAATACATCCCCTCCAATGGTCCATAATCTCTGAATTCATGAAAATCTTCTTTTTCAACTGTAACTACAATTCCAGAATTTGCATATTTTGAATCCCTTCTAGAAGGCGACATCCCATTGACAACGACCTCATTTTGATTGGTAGCAGACGGGACAATAAAGCCACCCGGACACATACAAAAGGAGAATACCCCTTTCTTTTTCTCCTTATAGATTGATTGGCTAACTAAGCTAAAACTAGCTGCTGGCAAATAAGCTGGCCTATTTTTTAATTTATACTGATTCTGATCAATAAAATTTTGTGCCATTTCAATTCTGACTCCAATAGCAAATGGTTTTGACTCTATTCGAATATTTGAATGAACTAATAATTTAAATATATCTCTTGCAGAATGCCCAGTCGCTAGAATTAAATTCTCAGCTTCAAAAATTTTACCAGTATGAGTCTTTATCCCTCTAATACTATTCCCTTCAATATTCAATTCTATTAATTGCTCATTGAAATGTACCTCTCCCCCACAATCAAGAATAAAATTTCTAATTGATTCAATAATTCCAGGAAGCTTATTAGTACCAATATGAGGATGTGCTTCATATAAAATCCTCGGATCTGCCCCATGACAAACAAATGTATTTAAAACCTGTCTTATATCTCCTTTTTTCTTAGATCGTGTATATAATTTTCCATCTGAATAGGTACCTGCACCTCCTTCTCCAAAACAATAATTGTAATTTGAATTGACGATATTGAATCGATTAATGGAAGCTAAATCTCTTCTTCTTGCCCGCACATCCTTTCCTCTTTCAATGATGATTGGCTTTATTCCTAATTGAATTAATTCTAAGGCACTAAATAATCCGGCGGGACCTGCCCCAATAATTAAAACCTTATTTTTTGATTTTGAAATATCTTGAATATGTATGGCTGTTTCTTTACTAAAAGAATATTCTTTAGGGTAAAATCCAATTTTTATATTAAAACGAATTTTCCCACCCCTAGCATCAATGGATTTTCTTTCTATTCGATAGTGAGAATTTTCCCATAAATCTTTTCCCACCAAAGATAACAAATGCTCCTCAAATCGAGTTAAATCATTAAATATTTCCGGAGAAAGAATAAATTCTCTAAATTCAACCATTATTAATTTTTTTGCAATTTACAAAAGAAATGAACAAGCTAAGTCAAGAATCTAGCCCTTATTTACTTCAACATCAAAATAACCCGGTAAATTGGTATCCCTGGTGTGATGAAGCCTTGGAATTAGCAAAAAAATTAAATAAGCCCATCATCCTTAGCATCGGTTATTCTGCCTGCCATTGGTGTCATGTAATGGAGAATGAATCATTCGAAGATATGGGCGTAGCAGATTTTATGAATCTGGAATTTGTGAATATTAAGGTGGATAGAGAGGAACGGCCCGATATTGATATGATTTATATGGAAGCAGTCCATTTGATGGGGCTCCAAGGTGGATGGCCCTTAAATGTTTTTTTGCTTCCCAATCAAAAACCATTTTATGGAGGAACCTATTTTCCTAAATCAAAGTGGTTACAAATTTTGGAATCCATTTCAAATGCTTATAAAAACCACTATAAGGAATTAGAAAATTCTGCGAATTCTTTTTGCCAAGCATTAAATAAAGAAATCACAGAGGACGATTCAGAAAGTTTTTCATCTGATTTTAATTCCATATGGTCTAAATTAAGAACCGCTTTTGATCCTACCCATGGGGGTCTAAATAAAGCACCAAAATTTCCAATGCCCTCATTAGGCATTTTATTAGAATCCATTCCTCATCAGATTCCTGAATCAAAAGAAATACTAGGAATTTCAGATCTTCAGTTAAAAAGAATGGCAATGGGTGGGATTTTTGATCATGTCGAAGGTGGTTTTGCCCGTTATTCAGTTGATTCAGAATGGTTTGCTCCTCATTTTGAAAAAATGTTATATGATAATGCTCAATTGTTACACTATTATGCTAAAGCTTTTGATAGAACCCATTCTCCCCTTTATCAGGAAATAATGGATCAAACCATCAAATTTTTAAATACTTCACTAAAATCCCCTACTGGCTTATTTTATTCTGCCTTGGATGCTGATTCGGATGGGGAAGAAGGGAAATATTATACACTTGAATTTCAAGAATTAAATGATAATATCCCCTATGAAAATAATTTAGAATTTTATGAGGCCTTTTCTATAACTAAATCAGGTAATTGGGAGAACAAGACAAATATCTTATACAAATCACATGAATTTCTAAATAAATCCTTTCAAAAACATCTCCAATTAATTCAAAAAATAAGAGCTGGGAAAAGCTTTCCAGGATTAGATGATAAACTATTAAGCTCCTGGAATTCAATGCTTTGTGTTGGCTTTATTCAAGTTGATAAAGTATTAATCAAATCTTCAATCAAAGACCAAGTTTTTAACCTTTATCATTCAATAAAGAAACATTTAGTGAAAGATGAAATAATCTTGCATCAAGTAAGTAATTCAAAAAAAACTGTTCTAGGATTTTTAGATGATTATACCTGGTGGGCCTATGTAAATCTTGAGATGTATTTGAATTATCAAAACGAACAATACCTTCATGAGTTTGATAAAATTATTTTTCATATTAAAGCAAACTTTAAAAATGAAGTTGATAAAAATCCTTTTTTCTATTATTCAAATGTTCATTCTAACCAATTGATTTCCAACCAAAAAGAATTAATTGATTCTGTTATACCTTCCTCAAATTCTATTTTATGTGATTTATTATTTTGGCAGGGAATTCTATTAAATGAGACCTCTTCTAGTATTCATGCGATGAAAATGATCAATTTTATGGAAAAAGATATTAAGAGAAACCCAGCCTATTTTTCAAATTGGCTACGCGTCGCAAATAATTGGTTGTGGTTCCCCAAAGTAATCATTAAATACCATCCGGTTCATATTGATTTAAATCAATTAATGAATCATGCTTGGCCAATAGATGATAAACAAATTATATTAATTGAATCCGATCAAATAAAAAATCATTGGTTTCAGGTTTGTTTGGGAAATCAATGTTTAGCCCCTACGGGCTCCTTGGTTGAGTTAAATAAACAATTGGAATCCTTTATTTAATTCTATCCGGGTTTTCACTCACAAAAGCTCCCCAACCTTTTTTAGTTCCCTTGATAGTTGAAGTGACAGAATTTCCATGAAAATGATGACAAATTGCAATTCCTAAAGCATCCGTAGCATCCAACAAAGTTTCATCAAATTTTATCCCTCCAATAACCTCCACCATTTTCGCAACTTGTTCTTTTGAGGCATTTCCATTTCCTGTGACCGATAATTTGACTTTTTTAGGTTCATATTCTGTCACAGGAATATTTTTACTAAACGCAATACCCATCGTTAGTCCTTGAACCCTTCCTAATTTTAACATTGATTGGATATTTTTTCCAAAAAAAGGTGATTCTATCGCTATTTCATCTGGTAAAAATTCAT
>CAZXZK010000061.1:7267-13276 GCA_964645295.1 uncultured Cytophagales bacterium
CCCATTTAATCGTTCATGAATTTTTAAAAATTTCTCTCCCTGAGTTTGATATTTTTTTAGATTTAATACGCCATATTGAAGGATACTTAAATTTTTTCCATTAATTTTGATTAGACCATAGCCCAATAGATTTGTGCCAGGGTCAATGCCTAAGATGATTTTTTCAGTATTTTTCTGATTTGATTTCATATTATGATAATTCATCGAATACCAGCTTTTATTCCAAGATTATTTCCAAAATTAATTTGGTCAAAACCAAGTAATCACTCAAATATAAAAACAATTTATTTAACATTTGATGATGGCCCAACCGAAGGGGTTACTGAATTTGTCCTAAATGAATTAAATAAATTTCAAGCAAAAGCCAGTTTTTTTGTCATTGGAGATAAAATTAACCTATTTAATTCGACCTTTCAAAAAATAATCGATAATGGTCATTCAATTGGAAATCATACATTTAACCATTTGAATGCTTGGAAATTTCCAAATTTAACCTTTGAAGATAATTTTTATAAATGCCAACAATTACTGGAAGAGAATCACGTTAAATCTATTGGTTTTAGACCACCTTACGGACGAATCAATAATTATATTTATAAAGATTTAAGTATATTAAGTCCCATTGTCATGTGGAGTATTTTATCCGGTGATTATCAAAGTAATTTAAATCCAATTTCCGCATCCAACAAAATTATTTCCTCCATGAAAGATGGTGATATCATTGTATTCCATGATTCAGAAAAAGCCTCTAAAAATTTATCCGTAATTTTACCTAAAATTTTAGAATTCGGACAAAAGAATAATTTTGAATTTAAAGCCTTATGATTGACTCGCATGCTCATCTTTACGATGAATCTTTTTCTAAAGAAATAAATACCATTATTCAAGACATAAAAAATTCTGGAGTTAAGCAAGTATGGTTACCTAATTGTGATTCTAGTTCTTGGAATGATTTATGGACATTATACATCAATAACCCTGAATTTTGTAGACCGATGTTAGGTCTTCACCCAACGTATGTTAATGAATCCTATCTTAAAGAATTGGAATTTATTGAAAAAGAACTTGTTGAGAATAGAGAAAAATTATTAGCTATCGGTGAAATTGGATTAGATTATTATTGGGATACCAGTTTTATAAATGAACAAATAGAATCATTTGAAATTCAATCCTCTTGGGCATTGGAAAATCATTTATGGATTGATATTCATTGTCGAAAAGCCTATTCCGACTTAATTAGAATATTAAGTAAACCTGAATTTGATCAATTATTAGGTGTTTGCCATTGTTTTTCAGGAGATTTTCGGGAAGCAAAAAAATTAGTTGATTTAGGTTATTACTTAGGAATTGGAGGTGTAATTACCTTTAAGAATACTAAATTATTTGAATCAATTAAAGAAATACCCATCGATTATATTTTATTAGAAACTGACGCCCCTTATTTAAGTCCAGAACCATTTAGGGGTAAACAAAATAATCCAAAATATATTCCCATAATTGCTCATAAACTGGCAGAATTATATCATATCCCTGTCGAGGACCTTATTGAAAAAACAAATGAAAATGCACGAAAACTTATTCAGTATTCAGCTTTGTAATCAATGGTAAAATGGCTTGGTACCAATTTACCATTTCCTTGATTTTGGATTGAACAATCGGACTTTTTGATTCCTTAAGTTTTTCTAAACTACCTTGAGA
Organism: uncultured Cytophagales bacterium; assembly: GCA_964645295.1. Lineage (GTDB taxonomy): Bacteria > Bacteroidota > Bacteroidia > Cytophagales > Spirosomataceae > CAZVFE01. Next base: position 8,966 of record CAZXZK010000061.1, read on the forward strand.
GACAATTTTTCCGTTGTGCATAATGCCTATGCGATCACTCCATTTAAGAACGTCGCCCATTTCATGAGAAATTAATAAACATGGAATATCATATTCTTTGACAAGAGAAATGATTAATTCACTTAAATCTTTCTTTTGTCCAGGATCCAACTGCGAAAAGGGTTCATCCAAAACCAAACAATCAATATCCCTTGAAATAACCTCTATAATCGCTAATTTTTGTCTCTCCCCTCCCGATAATGACTGAATTTTTGTATGGATTAATTTTCTTAATTGATATTTTCTTACAATTTCTTCTATTTTTTTTAGTTTAACCGTTTCTTTTTCAAACTGGTAAACATATTTCAAAAAATCTAATACTGTATGATGAGGATTAAAATTTAAACTTTGGGGGACATATCCAAATTCCTCATAGAATTTCATCAAACCTTCTTTAAATATTTCTTTTCCATTTAGAATTAGAGTAAAATCGGTAAAGGGTATTTTGCCAACGATTAATTTGGCAAGTGTACTTTTACCAGAACCAGACCGGCCAATTAAAGAAAAAATTTCTCCTTTTCTAATTTTTAAATTTATCCCAGAAATGGAAAAATTATTATTAATTTTATATTTATCTATTTTTATTTTTAACATCTAAACCTGAATAATATGCTTTTATGTGGAATTGACCTTGGTACATCTTCTATTAAAGTTAGTATTGTTAATGCTACTAACCAAAAACTTGTCCATAGTGTTTCATATCCAGAGAAAGAAAATGAAATTTTTTCACCTGAAATTGGGTGGGCCGAACAAGACCCCAACCATTGGTGGTTTTGTATTAAAGAGGGTATAAAAAAGGCAAATTCATCCGGGAAATATGATCCAAAAGATATTAAATCGATTGGTATATCTTATCAAATGCATGGTTTAGTATTAGTAGATAATAAGGATGAAGTTTTAAGAAATTCGATTATTTGGTGTGATTCAAGGGCCTCAAAATATGGGGAAAAAATGACTTCAGATTTAGGAGAAGAATTTTGTTTATCACATTTGTTGAATTCTCCAGGGAATTTTACCGCTGCTAAATTAGCTTGGGTAAAAGAAAATCAACCAGAATTATTTGAAAGAATTAAATATGTACTTTTACCAGGAGATTTTATTTCGTATAAATTTACTGGGGAATATACGACAAGTTCCTCTGCCCTTTCGGAAGGTATTTTATGGGATTTTAAAAATAATTCCATTTCAAATGAATTATTGAATCAGGCAGGTTTCGCAAAAAATATTTTTCCGAGGATTTATCCAGTATTTAGTAATCATGGAAATTTAAGGTCATCCATCGCTGAAGAATTAGGATTGGCAACAAAAGTAGTAATAGGATATAAAGCCGGAGATCAACCAAACAATGCTCTTTCATTAGGGGTATTAAACCCAGGAGAAATTGCTACCACCGCTGGTACATCTGGTGTGGTATATGGTGTTGCTGAAGAATTGAAATATGATAACAAACATCGAGTAAATTCCTTTGCCCATGTCAATCATTCAAATCACAAAACAAGAATCGGTGTTTTAATGTGTATCAATGGAACAGGTATTATGAATCGTTGGGTGAAAGATACTTTCTTCCCAACCAGTTCTTATCTGGATTTAAATAAATTAGCCTCACAAAGCCCTGTTGGTTCAAAGGGAATTCAAGCTTATCCATTTGGTAATGGAGCCGAAAGAATCTTTTTAAATAAAACGATCGGTGCACATTTTATGAATTTAGATTTGAATAGGCACAATAAAGGTGATATTATTCGTGCAAGTCAGGAAGGAATAGCCTTTTCCTTGGTATATGGTGTAGAATTAATGGGAAATGCAGGAATTATTCCAAAAGAAATGCGTGCAGGTTTGGCTAATATGTATTTAAGTGAAGTATTCACTGATACGATTGTAAATGCCTCTGGAATTCCTGTAAAATTGATGAATGCAGATGGAGCCTTTGGAGCGGCCTTAGGTTCAGGTGTAGCTATTTCAATATTTTCCAATCCTGAACAAGCAACAGAATCTATCGAAATAAATAAGATAGTTGTACCCAAAGAAGAAAATTTATCCCAAACCATGGATGCCTATAATAAATGGAAGGAAGAAATGCATAAAATTATTTAAATTCTGCCAATTCATTAATTCTAGCGTTTTCAAAATGATTATCTCCAGGTTGTTTAAAAATGATATTAAGCATTGCTTTACCTAGTTTAGTGGTTGTAGTGACGTTTTTTGATAAATTAAATAATGGAAATAAAGGTTTTAAAATAATATAGGCGGTATTATAAATTTTGGTTTTAGATCGGATGCTTTTTTCCGGAATAATGATTCCAGGCCTGAAAGCAAATGAAGATTTAAAACCTTTATTTAAAATATAATTTTCAGTTTTTCCTTTTATTCTGGCCCACATTATTTTCCCTTTTTCTGAACTATCCGTTCCGGTACCAGAAATATAGCTGAATAATAATTTCGGGTTTAATTCATACAGTTTATCTGCAAATTCTTTTACTATTTCAAATGTAAGCCGATTAAATTCTGGTTCCTTTAAACCAACAGAGCTCACTCCCATACAAAAAATACAGGCATCTATTTCTTTTAATTGGTCTTTAATTGATGAAATATTTTGAAAATCATCATGGATAATTTCTTTTATTTTGGAATGAACTATTCCAATACTATGTCTATTGATAAGTGTAATAAAAGAAATACGTTCATCAATTAAAGCTTCTAATAAGACTCCTTTACCCACCATTCCTGTGGAACCCGTAATTAAGATATTCATTTTTAATAAATTTTATTCCTCTTTAGTATCAACCTCCTCTTCCTCTTCTAATTCTATGGTTCCTTCTAATAATTCCACGGTTTGAGAAGTAGGTAATTCTTCAACTTTCTTTAATTTAGACAACATCATTTTCGAGCGAGTTCCAACTAAATTGTCTAATTCTTTATTTGCCTCACTAATTTTTTTCTGTGCTTTTTCTAATACTCCACTAAACTTGCCAAATTCAGTTTTTACAGCCCCTAATATTTGCCAAACCTCACTACTTCTTTTTTGTATTGCTAAGGTTTTAAAGCCCATTTGTAGGCTATTAAGCATAGCAGCCAAAGTAGTAGGTCCGGTAACAATAATTTTATATTCACGCTGCAACAATGCCACCAATTCTGGTTGACGAACCACTTCGGCAAACAAGCCTTCAATTGGCAAAAACATAATACCAAAATCGGTAGTATGTGGTGGATCAATGTATTTGTCTCGAATATCTTTTGCAAACTTTTTAATACTTTGAGCTAAAGCCTTGTTGGCAGCATCTACACCTGCCACATCGCCTTCATCGTAAGCAGTTTGCAGTCGTACATAATCTTCTTGTGGAAACTTGGCATCTATAGGTAGATAAACTTCTTTGCCATGGTCGTCTTTGCCAGGTAGTTTAATAGCAAACTCAACATGGTCATTAGAGCCTTGTTTGGTTTTAACATTAGCTTCGTATTGTTCAGGAGCCATGATTTGCTCCAAAATATTCCCAAGTTGTATTTCTCCTAAAACCCCACGTGTTTTAACATTACTTAATACTTTTTTCAAATCTCCAACCCCATTAGCCAAATTTTGCATCTCACCTAGTCCCTTTTGTACGGCTTCTAATCGTTCACTCACAATTTTGAAAGATTGCCCAAGGCGTTCTTCCAGTGTTTTGTGCAGCTTTTCATCTACCGTCTCACGCATTTTTTCCAACTTCAATTCGGTAGATTTAACCAACTCATCTTGTTTAGTAGCCATTGAGTCAAATTTTTGCTTTTGAAGTTCGTTGAATTCCCGAACGTTCTGAGAAAAAATTTCACCAAAGTTTTTCAATGAAATACTTAGTTCATCTCTATTCTCCTTGGCATTCTTATTCAATCCTTCACTTATTTGGTTAAGTTTTTCTTCTAATTTTTGTGTTAGTTTATCTAGACCACCTGACAGTTCCTCTCTATTTTCCTTTAATGCAGAGGAAAGTTCCATTCTGTTTTCTTTTAATTCAGACTGTAATAAGGCCTTCATTCCTTCTATAAATGACTCAGATTTATTTTTTTGACTATTTAGAAATAAGAGTATTAAAACAATCAAACATAGTCCAACCAATATTAATGTGATAATTCCCATAGAAATTTAATTAGTGTATTTTTATAAATTTAGACAAAAAAAACGGGAATAAAACTGAAAATTCAGATTATTCCCGCTTGGTACCCAGAGCCGGAGTCGAACCGGCACGGGATTGCTCCCACAGGTGTTTGAGACCAGCGCGTCTACCAATTCCGCCATCTGGG
>CAZXZK010000062.1:0-7145 GCA_964645295.1 uncultured Cytophagales bacterium
AGAATTATATGTCAAAAATTAAATATCCATATCAAATTTTCTTAGAATCTGCTCAAGAAATACCTGTCCCCTATCATTTTGAAGCAAAAATTGATTTACTGTCAGAAGAAAAAGCAGATGTGGCAATCCGTTTTTTAGGAAGAGAAGATTATAGTCAACAAGATTTACTAGCGCAAGGACTAAATCCTAAAGATGAATGGAATTGGAGAGGGAAAATTCCTGACACCTGGTTGAATCGAATTCAACAAACTATTCAAAATTTTCAAACTAAAGAACCTCAATTTCCTGATTCCTATTCGTTTATTGGTTTGATGGATGCAGATAAAGTGGAATATTTTCCATCTCAACTAAATCAACGATTAGAGGAATTTTCCAATGAATTGATGCAGGCCCTTTTTGAAATAATAGGGATTGAACAAGGTCTTTTTTTAGGTTTCCAATTTAGAACTGCTTCTAATCAATTTATTCGTATTACGGGCGAGGTTTCTTTTGCTAATCTTAATTTTGTTTACAATATTTCTGAATCCGATGAAGAGAGAATTTTGAATTGGCCAGAAATAAAAAAATTAATGAATCATCTTTTTCAAGCTGAATTTGATCCAGAAAAAGCTAATGAGGAACTGAAACAAACAAATAGTTTTTCTGTTTATATTGGTGATGGCCTTTGGTATACAGCTGGAAAATCATGGGAAAAACCACGTGGAATTAAAGATTATTTTGATAAATTAGAATTCATGTTAAATAAATATTTTATTAATGATTAGTTTAGACAAAAACCTTGAAAACAAAATTCAAGAAGTTCTTAGGCTTCAAAAGGATTCTATTCTTCGTTTAAGGAATTCCTCTTCACAAGAAAGAATTATTAAGATAAAATCCATTCAAAAATATTTGGATGATCATAAAGAACAGCTATTCAAAGTATTATATGACGATTTTAAAAAACCTCGGGTAGAGGTTTATTTAGCAGAATTAACCGGAATTAAACACGAGGTGGATAATGCTGTGGAAAATCTGACTGAATGGATAAAGCCTAAAAAAGTTTCTACCCCTCTCATCTTAGCAAGTACTCAATCTTTTATTCAATATGAATCTAAAGGCTTGACTTTGATTATTTCACCTTGGAATTATCCACTTAATTTAAGTATTTGCCCGCTAATTCAAGCTATTGCTGCAGGGAATGCCGTAGTCATTAAACCATCCGAATTAAGTCCTAATACCTCTGGTTTTATTCGTCAAATGATTCAAGAATTGTTTGAACAAAATGAAGTGGCTGTTTTTGAGGGAGATGGTTCAATAGCCTCTTATTTGACTGAACAAAAATTCAACCATGTTTATTTTACTGGCAGCCCAACAATTGGTAAAATAGTCATGTCAGCAGCTGCCAAGAATTTGGCTTCAGTTACGCTTGAATTAGGTGGAAAATCTCCTGCAATTGTTCATTCATCAGCCGATATTAAGGCCAGTGCCAATAAAATTGCTTGGGGTAAATTTCTTAATAATGGCCAAACCTGCATTGCTCCAGATTATGTCTTGGTACATGAATCAAAATACCATGAATTGATAACTTATTTAAAGGAGGCTATTTCAGAATTTTATGGCCAATCCAATAAGACAAAAGACTATGCTAGAATTGTCAATAATAGACATTTCTTGCGAATAAAGAACTTATATGATTTAGCAATAAAAAAAGAAGCTCAATTAGAAATAGGTGGAGAATTTATTAGCGAAGAGAATTTTATTTCCCCAACAGTATTAACAAATATCCATTTTGATATGGAAATAATGAAAGAAGAAATTTTTGGCCCTTTGCTACCCGTTCTTACTTTTAAAGAAGATGACGAAATAATTCATTATTTACAGGAAGAGGAAAAACCCTTGGCCCTCTATATTTTTTCCAAAAATAATTCATTCAATGATTATATTTTAAAACATACCAGTGCAGGTGGATCCGTCATTAATGATTGTTTGATTCATTTTGGACACATGTATCTACCATTTGGTGGAGTGAATAATTCAGGTATTGGTAAATCTGGAGGGTATTTTGGGTTTTTAGAATTTTCTAATCAACGAGCTGTGGTCAAACAAAAATCTAATTTATTGAAATTACTTTATCCGCCCTATACCAATCAGAAAAATTGGCTAGTCAAACAAATTTATAAATGGTTCTAACGAGAATTTTATTTCTTATTTTACTATTATTGCCACCTTTTCAAATTATTTTTGGTCAGACAACTGCTTATAATTTTGATCAAAATCTTCCATCGATTCATTGGAATTATTCCTTAGATAATTCAAAGAAAATTCAGGTAATTAGTCCTGAATCTTCTGATTTTATCCATCACTATATTCAAAAGAAAATCAATCTTGAATTTAAGAATATTCAAGATGATTCCTCTTTCATTAGTAATCAATGGAACTTGATTTTTCAAAGGGATTTTAATGTTTCCAATGGTTTTGTAACTTATTTTAATCCTCGAATTGAATTTTATGGTTATTATCCACAGGATCCTTCTTTGATTGGAACCAATAACTGGTTAGATATATTAGTTTCTCATGAATTAAGACATGTTTATCAATATGAAATAAGTCTTCAATATTCACCAAAGGTTATTAAATTATTGGCTGGGAAGGCAATGACCACGGCTTGGGCCGGATTGGTTATTCCAAATTGGGCTTGGGAAGGTGATGCAATTTTAAAAGAGTCAGAATTGAATCCTCTTGGAAGACTGAATAATCCACAATCTTATAATCCACTCCTTGCCTTATTGGATCGCGATAATTCTTTGTCTTATTCTCAGGCCTTGGGAAGATCATACAAACGTTTTATTCCCAATCATTATTTGATCGGGCAAACATTATCAGATAATATTCGAAAAGAATTTGGACAAGAGGCCTTAATGACTATTTGGAAAAAATCAGTAAATAAGGGATATTTTCCATTTTCTTTTTCTTTTTTCTTTAAAAAACTATCGGGTTTTTCGATAGATCAATGGTCAGAAAATCTTTTTTCCTCCCTGGCTGATTCTATCATTCAAAAGGATTGGGATGCTCAATTTGTCGATATTCAAAATAATGATATATTTTCAAATTATCGGTCAGTAATTCCCCTGGCAGAAAAGGATTTTTTTGCCATTAGAACATCGTATGACAAAATTCCAGCTTTGGTGAGAGTACAAAATGGGAAAGAAACCATTATTCGAAATTTTGGTCCTAGAAGTGATGATTATAATTTATCGATGGGAGGAGATTATGTGATTTTTACAGAGAATAAACCCCATATTCGTTTTCAAAAATCTCAAAATTCACTGATCTATTTGTACAACATCAAAAATGGTGAATTAATTAAATGGAAGGAATTACCTGCTATCCCCTCCGTGGCTATATCCCCAAAGGCTGAAAAGATTACCTACCTAAATTTACAAGATAATGGAAATGTTGAATTGGTAGTTAAGGATTTTAATAGTCATAAGACCCTATATTCCAAGATTTATTCGTTTGAATATCAATTATCTTCCCTTCAAATGGATGAGAATAAATTGGCTTTTGTTGAACAAAATAAGGGTCAAAAAAAGATTCAACTAATTGATTTGAATGATTTTCATCCGATTGATTCTATTAATTTTGGCAATCAAAATATCGGTTATATAAGTTTAGCCGATAATAAAATTTTATACACTAAGAATATTGAAAATCTTGATCAAATTTATCTATATGATTTGAATCAAAAAAAAGAAGCTAAACTTACAGAGTCTAAGTTTGGTGCTTATTTCCCCAGAGTGTATAACCAAGAATTATATGCCTCTTATTATACGGCAGATGGTTTAAAGCCGGTAAAGAAGAATTTTGATTTAGATAACTTAAATTTTCAGCCTAAAGAATTTATTTCGTGGAATTATCCATTTATTCATTCAGAATCCAAAGATTCTCTAACAATTAGTCCAAAGCCATTAAAAACCCTTAATAAATTATTTTCATGGGGATTATTACCATCTAATTCAATTAATCAATTAACTGTGGGGGCAGAGATGGCCAATTCTTTAAGTAATTGGCAAATTATTGGTGGTACAAGTTTTAATTATACTGAGAGAAACTGGGAGAAATTTATAACCTATTCTTACAATAAATTTTTTCCAGAAATCAATTTTTCTTATCGTAATAGAAGTCGATCTACCAGTTTTTATGTAGAAAAAGAGGATAGAGATTATTCTGATACCTGGCAAGAAAATCGTTTTTTAACTTATATTAGTTTTCCATTTAATTTTACTAGGTCAGCTTATCAAACATACATGACCATTCATTCAGGTTTATCAATGAATATCATTCATGATTATGATTTGAAATATCGGACTATAAAAATTTTACCAAATGGTTTTTTTCCTAATTATTTTAATACCTTTCAATTCCAACATTTTAAATCACGATCTTTGTTAGATTTGGGATCAAGATTCGGTTTTTTATATCGTTTGGATTATTTGAAGAGCTTGCCGAATAATAAAAATATCCAAGGAGAACTATTCGTTCAAACGCTAAGTTTAAATTTGCCGGGGTTTTTAAGACATGATTTCATAGAGTTAAGATTGGGTTATCAATCTCAAAAAATAGATAATTATCTCTTTGCTTCAAGTATGAAATGGCCTTTGAATGTACCCTATATTCCTGGAGAAAAAAATTTAGCCTATGGATTTTCATATAGTTTTCCAATTATTTCTACAGAATGGGAAATCGGTCGACTGATTTATTTTAAAAGATTTAAAGGGAAATTGTTTTTTGATCAGGCGATGGTTATCAATAAAAATCAAATAATAAATTCAAATTTAAGTTCTTTTGGTTTAGATTTGTCTTCGAATCTTCATTTATTTCGCTTTTTTCAAGAATTTGATTTAGGCATTAGAATAATGAATAATACATACAATAAGAAATGGATAATTGTTCCAATCGTCATCAATATTGGTATTTAATTTTTTTGGTATTTTCCATTAGTTTGTCCTCCTGCCAGGTAGACTCTCGTAAGGATGGGAATATAATACCCCCACCTGAGGTATTTGAAAGTCAATTTGAATTAGAGAAAAATCTTGAATATCTCAATGATCTTATTCAAAATAATAATAATTCTAATTTGAAATTTTATCGAGCCAAATTACTGACGAAATATCATTTATTTTCTGAGGCCTTAAAAGATATAAAGGCAATTGAAGAGGATTTTCAAGATAATTCCGAATTTTCCATTCTAAAGACCAGAATATTATTAAATCTAAGAGATTATCAGCAAGTTGAAAGGGAGATTAATCGTTTAAAATTAAATGGAATTAATTCATTGGAATTATTAAATCTTGAAATAGAGTGGAAATATCTTTTAAACCAAAAAGATTCTGTTTCTGTATATCTTGAAAAAATGAATGATTTTGAGGTGAATGAAGAATTTTTACCGCATATAGATCAATTAAAATTATGGGTTCAAAATGATACAACTGCCTTAAGAAACCTTTTGGCCAATGAAAAATGGTTAGATATTCCAACTGATTTACAAATGAAGATTTATTTTGACCAAATGTTGGGCTCTAATACCAATAATAATTATATTGAAAATTTGGAATTGGTTCTTAGGGATTATCCGAATGATAAACAATATTATTCCGCTGCTGCTAGTTATTATTTTACTAATAATAATTTTAATAAAACCGCCCAATATCTTAAAGAATACCAAAAGTCAAATTCCTTGAATGAATCGGAATTATATCAATTAGCTTATTCCGAATATCGATTGGATCGCTTTAAAGAGGCATTTAACAATTTTTCTAAAATAAACCATACTTTTACTGACTATGCCATGGTTGATTTTTATAAAGGTTTATGTTTATTAAACGGCAATCAAGCCACTAAAGGTTATGCCTATTTAGATTCAATTATGAAAATTCATGTGTATAGTCCGGTTTATCTTGAAATATATAGAGGAATTGTTGCTAGACGAATAGAAAGAGTTTTTAACGGAAATTTGGATAGTTCTGCAACTAATTAAATAAAACTTTCCTCTTGTCAGTTAATATTTACTAACTTTGCAAAAATTATTTTATTTTAATGATTCAAATTAAATTTCCAGACGGACAAGTAAAGGATTATGCAAGTGGAACGACGGCCTATGAAATTGCATTATCTATTTCTGAAGGATTAGCAAGAAATGTACTTGCAGCAAAAGTAAATAATGAGGTTCAAGATGCTAATTTACCAATTACAGAGGATGCAAGTTTGCAATTACTTACATGGAATGATACAGATGGAAAGAAGACATTTTGGCATTCATCAGCCCATTTAATGGCAGAAGCTATTGAGGCATTATTTCCTGGAACAAAGTTTGGAATCGGCCCTGCCATTGAAAATGGATTTTATTACGATATTGACTTAGGTGATAAGGAATTTTCTTCTGATAATTTTGCTCAGATAGAGCAAAAAATGATAGAACTTGCAAAAAACCAGGAGGTTTATGAGCGGAAATCTGTATCTAAGGCTGATGCTATCAAGTATTTTAAAGCAAAAGGAGATGAATATAAATTAGAATTAATTGATGGCTTAGAGGATGGAAAAATCACCTTTTATAGTCAAGGAAATTTCACCGATTTATGTAGAGGTCCACATATTCCTAATACGTCATTTATTAAGTCTGTAAAATTATTGAGTGTGGCCGGAGCCTATTGGAGAGGTGATGAGAAAAGAAAACAATTAACTAGAATTTATGCCATTACTTTTCCGAAGGCCAAGGAATTAAGTGAATATTTATCATTACTTGAAGAAGCTAAAAAGCGTGATCATAGAAAATTAGGAAAAGAATTAGAATTGTTTGCATTTTCTGAAAAAGTGGGAATGGGATTGCCCTTGTGGCTACCTAGAGGGGCTGTATTAAGGGATAGATTAGAAAATTTCTTGAAGAGAGCCCAGGTTCGTGCAGGTTATTTACCTGTGGTTACCCCTCATATTGGAAATAAGGCCTTATATGTTACCTCTGGGCATTATGCCAAATATGGTAAAGATTCTTTTCAGCCTATTCACACTCCGGATGAAGACGAGGAATTTTTATTAAAACCAATGAATTGTCCGCACCACTGTGAAATTTATAAGACAAAACCTCGGTCATACAAAGATTTGCCTTTGCG
>CAZXZK010000062.1:7155-13045 GCA_964645295.1 uncultured Cytophagales bacterium
AACAATCAGGTGAATTACATGGGCTTACCAGAGTTCGTGGTTTTACCCAAGATGATGCACATATTTTTTGTCGACCAGATCAAGTGGAGGATGAATTCATGAAAGTGATAGATTTGGTGTTATATGTATTCAAGGCATTAGGATTTGATAATTATTCAGCCCAAGTTTCGTTAAGAGATAAAGAAAACAGGGATAAATATATTGGGAATGATGCGGATTGGGATAAGGCAGAAAGGGCAATAATAAAATCTGCCGAAGCGAAAGGATTGCCTACTGTAATTGAATATGGAGAAGCAGCATTTTATGGACCAAAATTAGATTTTATGGTCAAAGATGCCTTAGGTAGGAAATGGCAGTTAGGAACCATTCAGGTAGATTATCAATTACCACAACGGTTTGAGTTGACTTATACGGGGTCAGATAATCAAAAGCATCGTCCTGTAATGATCCATCGGGCACCATTTGGCTCCTTAGAGCGCTTTGTTGCAATTTTAATTGAAAATACTGCAGGGAATTTCCCATTATGGTTATCACCCGATCAATTAGCTATTCTCCCAATTTCTGAGAAATTTGAGGATTATGCCAATGAATTATATTTAAGGTTACAAGAGATTGATCTTAGAGGATATGTGGACCATCGTGATGAAAAAATTGGCAGAAAGATTCGGGATGCAGAAGTTTCAAAAGTTCCATTCATGATAATTGCAGGAGAAAAGGAACAAGAACAAGGGATGGTAAGTGTTAGAAAAAAAGGTCAAGGTGATTTAGGAATGATGACTTTGGATGCTTTTATTGCACTTGCTAAAGAAGAAATTGAAATCAAATAATTGATAAAATCAGTAAAAACTTGGAATTGATAGTTTTTTCTTTTAGTTTTCAATCTAATTAATAATTTAAATTATAAAGTAAAATATGGCGCTACGCCCCAATCCTAGATTCAATAATAGACGTCAAGAAGAAGACGCTCACAGAATTAACCAAAATATCCGCAATGTCAATGAGGTTCGCCTTGTTGGTGATAACGTAGAACAAGGGGTATACTCTTTGTCTAAGGCCATGGCAATAGCAGAAGAACAAGGCTTAGATTTAGTTGAAATCTCCCCCAACGCCAAACCCCCTGTCTGTAAAGTAATTGATTATGCTAAATTTAAATATGATCAAAAGAAAAAGCAGAAGGAAATTAAAGCGAATGCCACTAAAACAATAATTAAAGAGATTCGTTTTGGGCCTAATACCGATGAGCATGATTTTAATTTTAAATTAAAACACGGGATTAATTTTCTAAAAGAGGGGGCCAAAGTAAAGGCTTACGTTCATTTCGTTGGTAGAACAATTGTTTTTAAAGAACGAGGTGAAATGATTCTTTTAAATTTTGCCAAAGGAGTGGAGGAATTTGGAAAACCAGATGCCCTTCCAAAATTAGAAGGTAAGAGAATGTCAATTATTTTTTCCCCAAAAACTCAGAAAAAATAAGTTTCCATCCTTTTTTTCTCCATAAAAATTTGTAAATTTGCATTCCAATTTTAATTTAATTTTTAATAAAATGCCAAAAATTAAAACAAATTCAGGAGCTAAAAAGCGTTTTAAAGTCACTGGAAGTGGAAAAATCAAGCGTAAGCACGCTTTCCATAGCCATATCTTAACCAAGAAAACGACGAAACAAAAACGTAATTTAGTCTCTGATACACTTGTACACAAGTCTGACCTGAACAGAATCGAGGCTCTTTTAGGAACTTCTTCAGGACTTTAGTTTTATTGTTCAACCTGATATAGGCAAAAAGACATTGTAACAAATGCGCCTCATGTCAAAAAACAAAATTTTTTATGCCACGTAGTGTCAACCATGTTGCTTCAAAAGCAAGAAGAAAAAAGTTCCTTAAGTTAGCAAAAGGATTTTATGGTCGCGGAAAAAATGTTTGGACCGTTGCCAAAAACAAAATCGAGAAAGGATTACAGTATGCCTATCGCGATAGAAAAGTAAAGAAAAGAGACTTTAGAGGTCTATGGATTCAACGTATCAATGCAGCTGTTCGTGCTGAAGGGATGTCTTATTCACAGTTTATGGGTAAATATAATCAATCTGGTATGACCATGAATAGAAAAGTATTAGCAGACCTAGCAATGAATCATCCAGAAGCATTCAAAGCGATTGTAAAAAAACTTAAATAAAAAAAATATTTAAAAATTTTGAAAGCTGTCTAATTTGGGCAGCTTTTTTTATTTGCTTAATTTTAAGAAAAAGTTTTTATGGATTTTCCAATTTACTTTGATTACGCAGCCTCCTGTCCTATTCATCCAATAATCTTGGATCAATTAAATCTGTCCTTAAAATCTAATTTTGGTAATGCGGGTTCTGATTTTCATTATTATGGTTGGAAGGCGGATGAAACCATTCAAAAAGCTAGAATGGCATTTCAGCGTTTTTTTAAAGTAAAAAATTCTAATATCATCTTTACTTCTGGAGCAACAGAAGCTAATAATTTGGCATTGATGGGTTCTTTGAAAAAATTTCAAAATCCCGGACATATCATAACCTCCCAAATTGAACATAAAGCAGTATTAGAGGTATTTTTTGAATTAGAGAATCAAGGTTGGGAAATTAGTTTGATCGATCATGATAAAAACGGTGTATTAAATTTAGATCAATTAAAGGCCAGTATCAAAGAAAATACTCGCCTGATTTCAATCATGTGGGTGAATAATGAATTAGGAACCATTAATCCTATTCATGAAATTCGAAGGATCTGTCAAAATCATCAAATTATTTTTCATTCCGATTTTACCCAAGGTATCGGGAAATTACCCCTTGAATTTCCCTTACCTGATTTAATTAGTTTGTCAGGCCATAAATTATATTCTCCTAAAGGAATAGGTGCTTTAATCAATGTTAGTTCGGTAGAGATTCAGTCTATATGGAAAGGTGGTTCACAGGAATTTGGACTTAGGCCTGGAACTTCTCCTCATTTTTTAATTGAGGCAATGGGTAAAAGTATTGAATTAATTCCTCAATTTTTGAATAAAGTGAATGAATTATATGAATGGAAAAAAGAGCTTATTTTTGAATTAGAGAGTGCATTAGGGGATAATATAACATTCAATTCGTTCAATTCGATTCCACATATTTTAAATTTTTCTCTTAAAAATTTGGATTATGAAAAATTGTTCTTACGTCTAAATAAATTGGCTATTACCAATGGTTCAGCTTGTAATTTTAAAACAAAAAAGCCCTCTCATGTATTATTGGCCTTAGGATATACCCAACAGGATGCCTTGTCTTCCATTAGATTATCTCTAGGAATTCTCACTACTAAAGAAGAAATAGAATTTACCAAAATTTACCTTCCAAAAATCATTAATGAACTTTACAATGAAAGAGTGGATTGATATTATACGTGAAATTGAAAACTATTTAAATTCAGACATAGAATTTTCATTGGCAACGATTGTTAAGGTAGAAGGGTCGGCCTACCGAAGTACCGGTGCTAGAATGCTAATTTTAGAAAATGGCCATTGGATTGGAGGTATTTCAGGAGGTTGTTTAGAAGGGGATTTATTAAAAAAAGCCCAAAAATGTATTATTGAAAAAAGAATTGAATTGATCACCTATGATACCAGAGAGGATGACCCCTATCAAATTGGCGTTGGACTAGGTTGTAACGGAAAAATTGATATTGTCTTGAATTCGGATAGAAATTCTATTATCAATTTTAAAGACGAACTCAAAACTTTGTTGAACTCAACATACGGAGGGATTATTCAACATGAATGGGATTTGAAAGGGAATACCTATCAATTTCAAAAAAACCTTTATTCTAAGCCGAATAAATCAAAAAACCATGCTGATATATTGGAGCAGGAAGTACATTTTGAAGAGGTAATTCAACCTATTAGGCAATTATGGGTATTTGGAGTAAGTTTTGATTCGCCAGATGTGGTGAAAATGGCTTTGAATCTTGGTTGGCACGTAAATTGGGTAGGGAATCAATCAAAAATGTTAGACAATTTAAAACAAGCTTGTTTCAAAACATTTAATTGGGAGGATTCTTATTTACCCCAAAAGGATCATTTAATCATTTTAATGACCCATGATATTGAAAGAGATATTTATTTATTGAATCGATTAAATTCTCAAATACCATTTAAGTATTTTGGCATACTGGGTCCACGAAAGAGATGGGAAAAATTGATGGATTTAGTCGAAAATGAAACAAAAATAAATTTTAATAATCAGCATGTCCACTCTCCTATTGGATTAAAAATAGGCGCTGAGGGGCCTTATCAAATTTCTATTTCAATTTTTAGTGAAATTTTGGGTCTGATTAATCAATGATTTTTTTATAAAAAAGGCAGAATTTCTTCTGCCCTTTTTTAAAATTAAACCAGTTAGATTTACTTTACTTCTTCATAAGAAACATCTTCTGCATCTGTATTGGCATTGGAAGAATTTTCTCCTGCTGCTGAATCTGTAGGATTTGCACCTGTTTGCCCTCCTCCTGCAGCATACATTTCTTGAGACGCTGCCGTCCAGGCTGCATTGATTTTTTCCAAAGCTGAATCAATTGCTGCTAAATCTTTTGATTCATGGGCTGCTTTTAATTCAGCCAATGCGCCTTCAATAGCAGTTTTATTTCCTTCCGAAAGTTTCTCTCCATATTCTTTTAACTGTTTTTCCGTTTGGAATATCATTCCATCAGCTTGATTGATTTTCTCAACTTTTTCTTTTTCAGCTTTATCAGAAGCTTCATTGGCCTTTGCCTCTTCTCTCATTTTTTCAATTTCCTCCTCTGATAAACCACTGGAAGCCTCAATACGGATATTTTGTTCTTTTCCTGTTCCTTTGTCTTTTGCTGTTACATTTAAAATTCCATTTGCATCAATATCAAAGGTAACCTCAATTTGTGGTACTCCTCTTGGTGCAGCAGGAATTCCATCTAAATGGAATCTGCCCAATGAACGATTATCTTTAGCCATTGGTCTTTCTCCCTGAAGAACATTCAATTCTACTGATGGTTGATTATCTGCCGCTGTAGAGAAAGTTTCAGACTTTTTAGATGGAATAGTGGTATTGGCCTCGATTAATTTTGTAAATACGCCTCCCATTGTTTCAATACCTAGGGATAATGGGGTTACGTCCAATAATAATACGTCTTTTACCTCTCCAGTTAATACTCCTCCTTGAATAGCGGCTCCAATAGCAACAACTTCATCCGGATTTACCCCTTTTGATGGTTTCTTGCCAAAGAATTTTTCTACCTCTTCTTGTATTTTTGGAATCCGGGTTGATCCTCCTACCAATATTACTTCATCAATATCAGAATTGGTATAACCTGCATTTTTCATGGCTCTTTTACATGGTTCTAAAGTTCTTTGAACCAAACTATCTGCTAATTGCTCGAATTTCGCCTTGGATAAGGAACGAACCAAGTGTTTAGGTACTCCATCAACTGGCATGATATAAGGCAAATTGATTTCTGTATTGGTACTTGATGATAGTTCAATTTTAGCTTTTTCTGCAGCTTCCTTAAGACGCTGTAGAGCCATAGGATCCTTTCTTAAATCAATATTTTCATCTTTCAAAAATTCCTCAGCTAACCAATTGATAATTACTTGGTCAAAATCGTCCCCTCCTAAATGAGTATCTCCATCTGTTGATTTTACCTCAAATACTCCATCTCCTAATTCTAAAATCGAAACATCAAATGTTCCTCCACCCAAGTCAAATACCGCTATTTTCATATCTTTGCCCTGCTTATCTACTCCATAAGCTAATGCGGCTGCCGTTGGTTCATTAATGATTCTTTTTACCTCCAATCCGGCAATTTGTCCTGCTTCTTTAGTCGCTTGTCTCTCGGCATCGTTAAAATAGGCAGGTACTGTAATTACCGCTTCA
>CAZXZK010000063.1:0-626 GCA_964645295.1 uncultured Cytophagales bacterium
GGATATAAAGCAAATTCCTTTAAATATTTTCCAAAAAGTATCCCTAATAAAATGGATATGACTACCCAAAAAGTCAGGTGAGAAGTAATTTTTTTTATATTCATGCGTTGGAGCATTAGGTATTTTAAATAAAAATAATTGATTAAATTTAAGTTTTCGAAATTATTCGATAAAAACAAATAAAATAAAAAAGAACTTTTCTTCCGAAAAGGATGTTTCTAACAATTATGAGTGAAAAAATAAAATGTTTAATAATTGGCTCAGGTCCTGCAGGATATACCGCCGCAATTTATGCTTCTAGAGCAGGTTTAAATCCAGTTATGTATACAGGAGGTCAGCCGGGTGGACAATTAACCACTACCACTGAGGTAGATAATTTCCCGGGGTATCCTAATGGAATTGATGGCCCAGCGATGATGATTGATTTGGAAAACCAGGCCAAGCGGTTTGGTACAAATGTTAGAAATGGATTAGCCACCAAGGTAGATTTAAAAGCCAATCCAAAAAAAGTATGGATTAATGATAGCATTGAATTAGAGGCAGACGCTGTTATTATTGCTACCGGAGCCTCAGCCAAATGGTTGGGCTTAGAGGGTGAAACCAAGTTTAATGGCTTGGGAGTATCG
>CAZXZK010000063.1:643-4095 GCA_964645295.1 uncultured Cytophagales bacterium
TTATAGAGGACAAAAAGTCGCTGTGGTTGGGGCGGGTGATACGGCTGCTGAGGAAGCTACTTATTTAGCAAATCTTTGCGAAGAAGTACACATGATAGTTCGTCGTGATGAAATGCGCGCATCTCTCATCATGCAGGAACGCGTAAAGTCAAATCCAAAAATAAAAATACATTGGAATTCCGAAACGCAAGAGATTTTAGGAGATGAAACAGGAGTAACAGGTATTTTAATTAAAAATAATCTTAATCAGGAAATAAGTCAGTTAGATTTAACAGGCTTCTTTGTAGCTATCGGACATCAACCAAATACCAATATTTTCAAAGGACAATTGGAGATGGACAATATGGAATATTTGATAACGGAAAAAGGGACATCAAAAACTAATATTGAAGGAGTCTTTGCATGTGGTGACGTTCAAGACAGTATTTATCGTCAGGCTGTAACGGCGGCAGGAAGTGGTTGCATGGCCGCTTTGGATGCAGAAAGATGGTTGGGGTCTGTCGGCTTACATTAAACCTTAGAATTTGAATACATATCGTTTTTTATTTTTAGTGGGAATAGTCATTTTTGGAACTTTTGAATCGAAGTCCCAAGAGCGAATTTTATTTAAAAAAAATACGGATATTTCCATCAATCAACAAAAGGAAGAAAAGGAAGATTGGGATGTCCTACCTCCTTTGAAGATTCAATATGAACCATCAGAATCTACTGGTAGAATAATTGGGAGTGATGCAGAACGTAGAAAATATGAACCAAGCAGATTATTAAATCCAAGTATCAGTAATTTTGATACGACTTCTATTGATGAGGGTGATAATTTAATTGTGGAAATTGAGGAGCAATCGGCTAGTATGGGGAAGAATGATTTTGTGACCGTCGCTTCCTATTTTGCTATTTGGGATACTAAAAATATTGATCCATACGAAATTGATTACAAGGATTTTGGAGAGCCCGTAGATATTGAATTATTTTCAAATTCAACCGGATGGTCTATCCCGACCCAAGAAATCAAGGTAACTAGTCGGTTTGGTCCAAGATGGGGAAGATTACATGCAGGAACAGATTTAGATTTAGAAACAGGTGATCCTGTTTATTCCACATTTGATGGAATTGTTCGAATATCTGGATATAATTATAGAGGTTATGGCAATTATATTGTGGTTAGGCATTATAATGGACTAGAAACTTTGTACGGACATTTATCCAAACGAATAATGGAACCAGGCACTTTTGTAAAAGCGGGCCAAGAAATTGGAAAAGGAGGAAATACAGGAAGAAGCACGGGATCCCATTTGCATTATGAAACGCGCTATGAGGGGAATCCGTTTAATCCAGAATTTGTTTTTGATTATAAAAATTCTAAGCCCCGGAATCAGCATATCATTATTACAGAAAAGACGTTTGACCGTTATTCTCTGGCCTTAAGAAATGAATATGGAGCCGCTGGGGATAAAGTTAAAAACCGTTCAACAACTTGGTATACCATCCGAAGGGGGGATACGCTTGGAAAAATTGCCAGAAGAGTTGGTCTTTCTACCACCCAATTAGCAAGATTGAATGGTATTCGAACAACGACAACCATCTATCCTGGAAAACGATTAAGAATCAGATAAGATTAAGAAAATGAAATTAGATATATTAGCTATGGGGGCCCATCCGGACGACGTTGAATTAAGTTGTTCTGGGGTATTAATGAAGGCGATTGAGGAAGGGAAAAAGGTTGGGATATTGGATTTCACTCGAGGTGAATTAGGTACCCGCGGAACACCTGAAATTCGATTAGCTGAGTCCATTGCTGCCACCCAAGTGATGGGAATTCATGTAAGAGAAAATCTCGAAATAGCCGATGGTTTTTTTGAAAATTCCAAAGAAAACC
Source organism: uncultured Cytophagales bacterium (assembly GCA_964645295.1). Taxonomy (GTDB): domain Bacteria; phylum Bacteroidota; class Bacteroidia; order Cytophagales; family Spirosomataceae; genus CAZVFE01. The sequence goes on from CAZXZK010000063.1 coordinate 2,520, forward strand.
AATTGAAAATTATCCAAATTATTCGTTTATACCAACCAGATATCGTTATATCAAATGCTTTAAACGACCGACATCCAGACCATGGAAAAGGAGCTAAACTGGCTTATGATGCGAGTTTTCTTTCAGGATTGCGGATGATTGAGACATTGGATAAAAATAAAAAAGTGCAAATTGCTTGGAGACCCCAAAAAGTTATTCATTATATTCAAGATAGGTATTTGGAACCTGATTTTGTGGTAGACATTACCCCTTATTGGGAGAAAAAAGTGGAGGCGATAAAAGCTTTTAAAAGTCAGTTTTTTGATCCAAGTTCAACCGAACCAGAATCCTATATTTCCAAACCTGGATTTTTAGAATTCATTGAAGCCAGAGCGATGGAAATGGGTCATAAAATTGGGGTTAAATATGGAGAGGGGTTTCAGTCTGAATTCACATTATCGATAAAAAGTCTGGATAATATACTTTAAGGAGCTAGACGATGGATATCCCATTCTCCTTTAATTTTTTCATAGGCGATCCGATCATGTAAACGGGAGCGTCTTCCTTGCCAAAATTCAAAATAATTTGGAATTAATTCATAGCCACCCCAATGGCCTGGTTTGGGGATGGTTTTCCCTTCATATTTATTTTTTAAACTCTCAAATTCCTCTTCTAATTCTTTTCTAGAATTTATAATAGCGGATTGCTGGGAAACAATAGCACCAATTTGAGAAGCAATTGGCCTTGAATGAAAATACTTTTCTGAATCAAATTGAGCGATTTTGACAATCATACCTTCAATTCTAACCTGTCTTTCCATCTCAGGCCAATAAAACAGCAGGGAGGCCAATGGATTTTCATGGAGATCTTTTCCTTTTTTTGAGTGATAATTTGAAAAAAAGGTAAAACCCTCTCCTATTTTTTTCAACAATACAATTCTTGAACTTACTCGATTCCCATGAATGGTGGAAAGGGTCATGGCATTGGGCTCATACATTTTTGCCTCAATAGCCTGATTTAACCAAATTTTAAATTGCTCAACAGGATGGGGATTCACAGAATTCTCTAAAAGCTCTCCTTTACTATAATTCTGTCTAAAACTTGTTAAATCCATAAAGTCTATTTTTTATATAATTACCAAGAATTTTAAAATATAAATCGTAAATTGAAAGAATCTAGTATAATTTAAAAAGTTTTTATTAAAAGATGAAGAAATTATTTCTTTTTGATGCAATGGCCCTTATTTATCGTGCCCATTTTGCATTTTCAAAAACCCCAAGAATTTCGTCGAAAGGATTAAATACAAGTGCTGTTTTTGGATTTACAAATACCATCTTAGAAGTCATCAAAAAAGAAAAACCAGACTATTTAGGGGTGGCTTTTGACACTCCTGTAAAAACGTTTAGGCATATTGAATTTCCTGATTATAAGGCTCAACGAGATGAACAACCCGAGGATATCACGATTGCCATTCCCTATGTAAAGAAAATGGTAGAAGCGATGGATATACCTTTATTGATTTTAGATGGCTATGAGGCAGACGATGTCATTGGTACTATCGCAAAAAAAGCAGTCAGGGCTAATCCGGATATGGAGG
>CAZXZK010000063.1:4105-7432 GCA_964645295.1 uncultured Cytophagales bacterium
GCTTGCTGAACCGCAGGGTTTTATTACATACATGATGACGCCAGATAAAGATTATGGCCAGCTTGTAGAAGAAAGAATTAAAATGTACAAACCTGCTTTCATGGGCAAAGGGGTGGAGGTATTGGGTATTCAAGAAGTTTGTGATAAGTGGAAAATTGATCATGTAGATCAAGTAGTAGACATTTTGGGTTTAATGGGTGATGCTGTAGACAATATACCAGGAATACCGGGTGTTGGTGAAAAAACAGCTCAAAAATTAATTGCTGATTATGGAAGTATTGAAAATTTATTAGAAAATACTGGAGATTTGAAAGGAAAACTCAAAGAGAAGGTAGAAGAGAATAAAGAAAAAGGGATCTTATCAAAATGGTTAGCTCGGATTAAAATTGACGTTCCGATTGAATACGAGGAAGAAAAATTAATTTACACTCCGCCAATCAAAGAAAAAATCGAGCCATTATTAGATGAACTTGAGTTTAGAACACTTAAAAAGAGATTATTAGGCGAAGAGGAAGAAATTAAGAACAGGGATACCGGGGGAAAACCGAATAATGGACAAATGGATTTATTTTCTAGTGATACGGAAGCTAGGGAAGAAATACCAGCAGATACTCTTCCTGAAATTAAAAATTTATCTAACACACAGCATCATTATCATTTAGTTCAGGGAGAAAATGCTTGTAAGGGATTATTAAATTATCTATTGAGACAAGAAACCGTATGTTTTGACACAGAAACAACGAGTTTAAATGCGGTTGATGCAAGCTTAGTGGGGATATCATTTTCCTATCGAGCGGGAGAAGCATTTTATATCCCATTTCCGGAGGATCAAGATGAGGCACAAAAATTAATTGAAATATTAAGGCCCTTTTTTGAGTCTGAGACAGTTTTGAAGGTTGCTCAAAATATCAAATATGATATGAATGTATTATATAATTATGGAATTGAAGTGAAAGGGAGATTATATGATACCATGTTGGCACATTATTTAATCGAACCAGAAAAGCGCCATAATATGGATGCCTTATCCTATCAATATTTAAATTATGAGCCTCTTTCTATTGAAAAATTAATTGGAAAAAAAGGATCCAAACAAGGGAATATGCGGGAGGTTGAATTGGATTTAATCAAAGAATATGCTTCTGAAGACGCTGATATAACCTTACAACTCAAACCTCATCTTGATCAGGAAATTCAAAAAATACCAAAATTAGTAGAATTAATGGAAACGGTGGAGGTGCCACTAACCAGAGTTTTATCGAAGGTAGAATCAGAAGGGGTCAATATCGATGTCCCTTTTTTAGAGAAAATGTCGACCGAATTGGAAAGTGATTCCAAAAAAATTGAGGAAAAAATTTATGCAATAGCAGGAGAGGAATTCAATATCGCTTCACCCAAACAATTAGGAGAAATTTTATTCGACAAATTAAAATTGGATGAAAAAGCAAAAAAGACGAAAACTGGGCAATATCAAACAGGGGAAGAGATATTAGTAAAATTGGAGAAGGAACATGAAATTGCCTCATTAATTTTAGATTTCAGGGAATTAAATAAATTAAAATCAACTTATGTAGATGCACTTCCCAAGTTAATTTCTCCCAAAACAGGAAGGATTCACACTTCTTTTATGCAAGCAGTTGCTGTAACGGGAAGATTATCATCCAAAGATCCTAATTTACAAAATATCCCAATTCGAACAGCGAGAGGTCGGGAAATCCGAAAAGCATTCATACCAAAAAATGAGGAATATCAAATTTTGGCAGCAGATTATTCACAAGTAGAATTAAGAATCATGGCTGCATTTTGCCAAGATGAATCTTTATTGGAAGCCTTTAATCAGGGGAGAGATATTCATGCCACAACAGCGGCCAAGGTTTTTAAGGTAAATTTAGAGGAGGTAGATGCCGAAATGCGAAGAAAGGCTAAAACAGTGAATTTTGGTATCATTTACGGGGTATCTGCCTTTGGCTTGGCCCAGCAAATTGGCATTAGTAGAACTGAGGCAAAAGAAATAATAGATTCTTATTTTATGGAATTCCCAAAAATAAAGGAGTATATGGACAATTCCGTAAACAAAGCCAGGGAATTAGGTTATGCAGAAACCTTATTGGGAAGAAGAAGATATTTAAGAGACATCCTATCAGCGAATATGGTAGAACGAGGATTTGCAGAAAGAAATGCTATTAATGCACCCATTCAGGGGAGTGCGGCAGATTTAATTAAGATTGCCATGATAAAAATTCAAGACTTTTTGGAAAAGCATCATTTACGATCAAAAATGATTTTAACTGTGCATGATGAATTAGTTTTTGATGCACATAAGGAAGAAATTGTTTACCTTCGCGAAAATATTTCTAAAATTATGGCTGAATCATTAGATATTGGTGTAAAATTAGAAACCAGTGTTGGAATTGGTCATAATTGGTTAGAAGCCCATTAAAAGGATAATTTGTGAAGATTTCAATCGCTTTATGTACCCGCAATGGGGATAAATATTTAAGAACCCAGTTGTCTAGTTTTCTTGATCAAACAAGATTACCTGATGAAATCATTGTTTGTGACGAAAAGTCGACAGACGAGACTGTCAATATTTTAAAAGAATATGAAGATCGTTTACCGATAAAAATATATATCAATGATAATCAATTGGGTACCTATAAAAATTTTGAAAAGGCCATTAGTTTATGCACAGGAGATATCATATTTTTAGCGGACCAGGATGATTTTTGGGAAAAGCAAAAGCTTGAACGGATAAGTGTTCATTTTAATCAAAACCCTCAAGTTGAAGTAATTTTCACGAATGGCTTATTAGTGAATGAATTTGGAGAAATTTACAAAGGAATTCATCTCTGGCAAATATTCGGTTTTTCAGATAAACTTCAAAAATTATTTAAAGAAGGATCGGGCCTAAAAATTATGTTGGAAGGAAATCGTGCAACGGGTTGCACCATGGCCATAAGAAAGCCATATGCCAAAAAATTAATACCCTTCCCTTTAAATTTTCCCAAAAGAGTCCTTCACGATGCCTATATTGCCTTAATGGCCACCTCTGAAGGTAAAATTGACTTCTTGCCTGCAAAATATATCCAATACCGATTACATTCCAACCAGCAAGTTGGAGTATTTGGGGAAAAAGGTCAAGTTCCTGGTATCTTTGCAAGATTAATTCGTCCGAGGAAGGAAAAAGCAAAACCCTACCTAGAGAAACTGGAAGTTTTAGGAACTATAAAAAAAGAGTTAATTAAATCAGAGGTTAAAATACCCCCTGAACTATATGAAATGATTGATTATTTATACAATCGATCACATTTACTCAAAAATAGAATT
>CAZXZK010000063.1:7442-13020 GCA_964645295.1 uncultured Cytophagales bacterium
CAATCATTTCATATAGTTCAGGGGGTATTTTAAAGGATACCCTTAATAGGAAGATTGTATTATAAAGGCTATTATCACAAATACAAAAATGTTGGGCATACGAATTTTCAAGCCCTACTAACGATGTTAGGAGATCTCGTTGAACCCTGATTAATCATCAAATCGTTTAGTGATATTCTGATAAGAATCAATTCTTCGATCTCTTAAAAAAGGCCAAGTGCGTCGAATATTTTCAGCTTCGGTCAAGTTGATTTCAACAACAGCTGTCTCTTCATGGTCATGACTTAAGCGCTGAATCAAACTTCCATTGGCATTGGTAGCAAAGGAACCTCCCCAAAATTTTTGACCATTCTCCTCTCCTACTCGATTAACCGAAATCACTGGAAGTCCATTTGCTACGGAATGACTTCTTTGAATAGTTTGCCAGGCTTGATATTGTTCTTGGTTAATAGCAGAATTAGTTTCATTTAGGTCCCAACCGATGGCAGTTGGATAAAACAATAATTCTGCCCCTTTTAAAGCAGTCAATCTTGCGGCCTCTGGGTACCATTGATCCCAACAAATCAAAACACCTATTTTTGCAAATTGAGTGTTAAAAACTTGGTATCCTAGATCTCCTGGGGTAAAGTAATATTTTTCATAATAGCCTGGGTCGTCAGGAATATGCATTTTTCGATATTTTCCTAAAAAGGAGCCATCCGCATCGATTACAGCCGTTGTATTATGATAGAGGCCAGCAGTTCTTTTTTCAAAAAGAGAGGCAATAATAACAATTCCTAATTCTTTGGCTAAACTTTGTAAAACCTGGGTAGATGGGCCAGGAATTTCTTCTGCTAGGTCAAAAAAATCAGCATTTTCCTCAAAACAAAAATAGATGGATTGAAATAATTCTTGTAAGCAAATGATTTGAGCCCCTTTCGCAGCGGCAATCCGAATTTGCGAAATGGTCTTATCCCAGTTTTCCTGAATATTTTCCGTACATTTTAATTGCACCAATCCAATATTTACTTTTTTCATGAATTAAGAAAATTGATCATTGGTTGCAAAGATAATGGCTTAATACATTTATAATGATATTCTTTACAAAAATTTGTTCCAACTATACTACAAGGATTACAAGAAATAGCTTCATTTTGAAAAGTCTGTATCGAAACATGTTTTGGGAATAAACCTAATTCTTGAGAGGAATTTCCTAGAAATACCATTAATTTTTCATTCAAAGATGCTGCAATATATAGCCAAGAATTCATGTAAGAAACGACTTTTGAGGCATTTTTAATATAAGAAATATAATTTGAAGCAGGAACCTTCCCACATAAATTAATGATGGTATCTGGAAATAAAATGGCAAGTCGTTTTCCAATTAGATGATTATCAAAATCTGAACCTAATAGAATCGCTGGTTTGCTAAGACCATAAAACAGTTGAACTAAAGCAGCATAATCCAAACTTAGGGTATGAAATTCCGTGTCCAAAATAAACAAATAATAATCTTTCGGCAAATCTATAGAGTTATCTACCATCGGTAAGTTCAATGGAAGTTTTATTGGAGGTTCTTCAAGACCCAAGGTTTTTAGAAAATCAAACTGAAATTCTAGATAATCCAGTTTATTTAATGGACTATTTTCTAATAAATTCGCCTCATTGATTTTCTTATAATTGGGAATAGAAACACATTTGGTGAAGGAGAGCAATCCTAACCAATAGGAAAAATAGGTATTGTCAAGGTCAATAATATGATCAAAACCTTGCTGAGAAATCCATTTATTTAGTCTCCAAAAACGTTTTTCCTCTATTAATAGGGTCTTTAAATGAGGGATAAATGGAACAAATTCTTCGTTTAAAGGGGAGGTTAAAAGAGCTATTGACGCATCGGGAAATTTTCGATTAATGGATTCTGAAATATATCCAATCAAAGGAAACTCGATTGATTTTTCTAGCTGAAGGATTAATACGTTTTTCATATTCTCTTGCAAATTTAGAAAAAAACCTTAGAAACCTTTATTTTTAATCTATATTCGGTAAATTGCATAAAAATTTGCAGTAAATTACTTAATGGAAAATAAAAAACAAGATACCGCTTCCGCTTTAAAAGAAATTATCTCACATGCAAAAGAATACGGATTTGTGTTTCCATCCTCTGAAATTTATGATGGATTGCAGGCTGTTTATGATTATGGACAAAACGGAGTTGAATTAAAGAATAATCTCAAAATGGTTTGGTGGAAGGCCATGACGATGTTAAATGACAATGTTGTTGGAGTGGATGCTTCTATTTTCATGCACCCTACCACCTGGAAGGCCTCTGGCCATGTGGACTCTTTCAATGACCCCATGATTGATAACAAAGATTCAAAGAAACGATATCGTGCAGATACCTTATTAGAAGAGAAGGCTGCCCAATTGGAAGCTGAGGGAAAGGAAGCAGAAGCCAAATCCCTTATGCAAACGATGGCATCTTGTTTAGAGAAAGAAAATCTTGAAGGGGTTCGTCAATTAATCATTGATCAAAATATTTCCTGCCCAATATCAGGAACTAGCAATTGGACGGAGGTTAGACAATTTAATTTAATGTTTTCAACCCAGGTTGGAGCTGTTTCAGAAGATGCTAACCAAATATATTTAAGGCCAGAAACCGCTCAAGGAATATTTGTTAATTTTTTAAATATTCAAAAATCTGGGAGAATGAAAATCCCATTTGGCATCGCACAAATTGGTAAAGCATTTAGAAATGAAATCGTAGCGCGTAATTTTATTTTTAGAATGAGAGAATTTGAGCAAATGGAAATGCAATTTTTTATTCAACCTGGAACAGAAATGCAATGGTATGAAAAATGGAAAAATACGCGTATGAAATTCCATCAGGCCATTGGATTACCGGCTGGGAAATTAAAGTTTCATGACCACGACAAACTAGCCCATTATGCGAATGCGGCGGTAGATATTGAATATGAATTCCCTTTCGGGTTTAAAGAAATTGAAGGCATTCATTCAAGAACTGATTTCGATTTAAAGAATCATCAGGCTTTTTCTAAGAAAAAAATTCAATATTTTGACCCAGAATTAAAAGAAAATTATATACCTTTCGTTGTAGAAACCTCTGTTGGGGCAGATAGATTATTTTTAGCAACTTTATGTAATGCCTACAAAGAAGTTGAAGTGGGTGAAGGAGATGATAAAAAACTGAGAACTTATTTAGATTTCCACCCTGCTATCGCACCAATAAAAGCGGCAATACTTCCATTAGTAAAAAAAGATGGATTAGCTGAAAAAGCCACTGAGATATATCAACATTTAAAATTTAGTTTTAATTGTACCTATGATGAAAGTGCCGCCATTGGTAAAAGGTATACAAGACAAGATTTGATTGGTACACCCTATTGTATCGTCGTGGATTATCAAACCATGGAAGATGGAACAGTCACTGTTCGAGATAGAAATACCACTCAACAAGAACGCATTTTGGTAGCGGACCTAAAAAATAAAATTGGGGAAGCTGTATCGATGGAGCGTATTTTTGAAAAATTATTAGATTAATAAAAACGCAAAACGAGTTATGACAACTGAGAATTTAGAAAATGTCAGTGAGGATTCAGTAAATTTAAATCCTAAAGAAGAAAAAACTGAAAATCTTGAGAATACACAAGATAAAACAAAGGAAATCGTAGAAAAAGAAATAGAGGAGATGGAAGAATCTCATGAAGAGGAGGAATTAGAAGAACTAGAACTTCCTCATTTGGAAAAAGAGAATCCTTCCCAAAAAGAGTTATTGGCATTTTTAAAGGATGTAAAATCAGTTTGTGTCAAATCAAATACCGTCAAAATTTACAAGACTTTAGAGGAAACGATAGCTGAACCAAGTTTATTTTTTGAAAAGAATTTAAACATTGAAAGAGAAAAAGCTTTAGAAAAGTTTAAGTCGGATAACGAAGGTTCTACCGAGGGTTTTGAATATCATCCGGAGGAAATAGTGGGAGAAATTAGTCATTTATTGGCTGAATTAAGAAAATTAAGGTCCACTTTCTTCAAAAATTTAGAAGAAAATAAATCAAAAGTAATCGACCAAAAAAATCAATTATTAAAAGAATTGAGGATTTTGGTTGAACAGGAAGAAAATGTTACTTCAGCTAAAATAAATGAAACTTTTAAAGATTTCAAAAAGATTCAAGAGGCCTGGAAGTCCTTGGGAAATATCCCTGGTGCAATGAATCAAGAACTTTGGAAAAATTACCATGCACTAGTAGACCAATTTTATTCTAATAGAAGTATTTATTTTGAATTGTTAGAATTAGACAGGAAGAAAAATCAACATTTTAAAGAATCTATTGCTTATCAATTAGAAGAAATTGCGGCTAAAATTCAGAAAGAACCAGAAGATCAGTTCATAAAATTAATCAAAGAAGCTGAAATCTTGTTTGATGAATATAAAAATATTGGTCCAGCTACCAAAGAGATGAACGAATTATTGTGGAATCGAATAAAAAAAGCGCTAGATGTAATTTTTGATCAAAAAAGACAAATATTCGAATCGAGAAAAAAATTAATCAAGGAGAATTTAAAGATCAAGGAAGGATTAGCCTCCTTAATGGCAGAAAAAGCTAAATTTGATTCAGATTCAATCAATGATTGGAACAGAGAAACAAAGGGTATTGTCGATCTTCAAACTCAATGGGAAAAAATACCAGGTGGTTTACCTAAGGAAGAAGGAAAAAAAGTTTCCAATGAATTTTGGTCTAGTTTAAAACAATTTTACAAGAATAAATCAAAATTCTTTGCAAAATTGGATTCCCAAAGAAAAGAAAATGCTGAAAATAAAAAGGCTTTAATTTCACAGGTTAAAGAAATAATTGAGAATAAGGTATTTGATGCGGAAACTACTAAAATGGTTATTGACCTTCAAAAACAATGGAAAGATATTGGGCATGTCCCAGAAAAATTAAAGCAAAGTTTATTCGATGAATTTAAAAAAGCCTGTGACCAATTTTTTGAAAATCGACGAGCTAGTGGAGATGGTGGTAAGGGGGCAGAATTTTTCCAAAACTTAAAAATTAAGGAGAGTTTAATTGAAGAATTAAAGGCTATTCAAAAAAATCCAACCTTACTTGGGAAATTAAGTGAAATAAAAGCAAAATGGGATGAAACCGGATTTGTTCCAAAACGAAATCTTAAAAAGGTGATGGAGGATTTTCGTTTTCATTGGAACAAAGTCATTGATTTGGCAAATACATTACCTGCCGAACAATTAGCAGAATATGGAATTGCTTTAAATTCTGTAGAAGACACGACTAATCAAGGTGGAGGAGATCAACGAAAAAAAATACAAAACCTTGAGAATGAGATTGCTACTTTGAAAAATAATTTAGAATTTTTCTCGTCTTCCAAGACAGCCGACAAATTAATCAAGGAGGTTGAACAAAAGATAGAAATGGCAGAAAAAGAATTGGAGAAATTAATTGAGGAAAATAATAAATAAAAGTCTTGCAATTATTTCAAAATTGATTAATTTTGCAACTCCAAAACGCCTCCTTAGCTCAGCTGGTAGAGCAACTGACTTGTAATCAGTAGGTCATTGGTTCGA
>CAZXZK010000064.1:0-10209 GCA_964645295.1 uncultured Cytophagales bacterium
GCGGCTCATAACTCATAGTTCATAACTCATAGCTCATAGTTCATAGTTCATAGTTCATAACTCATAATTCAAAACTGAGTAGCTGCCGCTCTTCCCTCAATTAAAGGATTTTCCTCAAACCGTATTCTAATCCTCTTAATTCTGCAAGCCCCCTTAATCGGCCAATCGCTGTATATCCCGGATTCGTTTTTTTCGTGGCATTTAAATCATCCACCATACGATGCCCATGATCTGGTCTAAAGGGCATCCTAACATCTTTTCTTCCCTCCGCTATTCGTTTGTTTTGCTGTAAAATCAATTCCCTCATCACCCCATACATATCCACATCTCCATCTAAATGATCCGCCTCATGGAAAGATCCAAATTCATCTCGCTTGGTAGCTCGTAAATGAATAAAATTGATTCTATCCCCTAATCTCTTGGCCATCCCCACCAAATCATTATCTGCCCGAACCCCATAAGATCCCGTACAAAAACATATTCCATTGGCCCTGCTTTCATAAGCATTCAATAATTGAACCGCATCAGCCTCCGTAGATACAATCCGGGGAAGTCCTAAGATAGGATACGGTGGATCATCCGGATGAATGGTCAAATTTATTCCATATTCCTCAGCAACAGGTGCAATCTGTGCAATAAAATCATATAAATGCTCCCTTAAGCCCTCTTCCGTTACATCCGCATAAGTATCCAAAGCCTCCTGAAAAGATTTTAAGGTAAAACTTTCCTCAGACCCCGGCAATCCGGCAATAATATTCGATATTAATAAATCCCTCGAGGCTTGGGAAGCCCCATCCAACCACGCCTTCGCCTTGCGCAATTGCTCATCCGAATACAAAGCCTCCGCCCCGGGTCTTTTCAATAAATATACCTCAAAAGCAATAAATTCATCGATGTCAAAGCGCAATCCTGTAGACCCATCCGGAAATTCAAACTCTAAATTGGTCCTGGTCCAATCCAATATTGGCATGAAATTATAACAAACCGTATCGATTCCAGCCTTTCCCACGTTTCGTAAAGATTCTTTGTAATGATCGATGTATTTTTGAAAATCACCTCTACGGGTTTTTATCGTCTCATGAACCGGAATGCTTTCAATCACTGACCAGGTCAGGCCATTTTTTTCAATTAAATTCTTTCTTTCTTGAATTTGCTCCAAGGTCCATATTTCCCCATTGGGAATATGATGCAGCGCCGACACAATACCCCTTGCCCCAGCCTGTTTTACATCTGATAAGGATACTGGGTCATTCGGCCCAAACCATCTCCATGTTTGTTCTAATTGCATTGATTACTCTTTTTACTTATTAAAGACAAATTTATCTTTTAAATACTAAATTTCCGATTATCATTTTCCTGATAGGTCAGATACCCAAAAAAAATTATCTTGTACTGGGGAGGGGGCATTGGGGTTTACCCCTACCTTTTTTTAGCTTTAATTCCTAAAAAAAAATTGATTTTTACAATAATTTAATTGATATTTTTCATTCCTAATCTAAAAATAAAGTGGCTTTCTTCCCCCCTTAATTTAAAATTTAATTCATTTTTAGCCTTTATTTTTTTCCTAAAAATAAAAAACCTTGCCCAGAAACTAGACAAGGTTTTAATAATCAAGCATTTATATACTAACTTTAAAAAATTAAAGTCCTGCAAAATTACAATTTTTTTCACGATTTCAAATATTTTTCTATTGATGCATCGGTCGTAATAAATCATTTACCGTTTTTACCGGATTAAAAGTCTCTAAAGGCACTTCCACAAATATGGTATTCCAATCGGACATGGATCCATTCCATAAACCTGGCAATTCCATCGCCTTCAAGGATTGACCATCCTTTGTTTTCTCGGTAATAAAGCCCGCTTCCATATCCCTATACTTCAATAAATCCAATTTCTCCCCTTCCATATTCTTCGGATAACAAACCAAATCTACTGGGTTAAAATGCGTAGATCCCTGAAAGATTTCTTGCTGAAGAACATTACTAGCATCCACCTGGGCAGATTCTACTAATTGTAAAGAAATGGCCCCGTTCTGCCCCTTCACCCAAAAAGGCCCTCCTCCTGGCTCACCCGTATTCCTCACCACCCCACAAACCCTCGTCGGACGATCCAAAATCCGAGATATCCTCTCAACTTGTTCCTTCAAACTTAAGACTGCAAATCCCTCCTCCGGAATATATCCTAAAAATTCGCCTAAATATTTTAAAGCTGAATTCAACTGTTCAATTTTTACATCCCCCTTTAAGGAAGCAAAAACTTCCTTATTTCGATTGATTATTCCCAATAAAATTCCCATCAAGGCCTTCTTATAGGCAATCGTACTTTCCGAATACCTCTCAGGCACTACATTATCTACATTCTTGATAAAAATAATATCCCCCTCCAAATCATTTAAATTTTCCAATAAGGCTCCATGCCCTGCCGGCCGAAATAATAATTTCCCGTCCTCCAAAAACAAACTATTATCCTTATTAACCGCAACAGTATCGGTAGAGGTTTTTTGTTCAGAAAAAGAGATGATATACTGAATACCGAAACGTTTTTCAAATTTTTCCACTACCTTAGATACCAAGGCCTCAAACCGACTTCGATGCTCTGGAGATACCGTAAAATGCAAATATGCCTTTTCCCCATCCTGAGCATATTGCGCCGCTTCAAATAAATGTTCCTCTAAAGGTGTTCTAGATTCCTCCCCATAAGAATGAAAAGCCAATAAACCCTTTGGCAAAGAGCCATACCCCAAACCATCTTCGTTCAATAATTTTGCGACCCACTCCCGATCATTCCCTTGAGAAACCCTCGATTTTAATTCCTGATAAAAAGCAAAATTCTGCTTTTTTGCTAAAAAATTTTCAACCTCTTTATTGCTTTTTCCATCCGCCAAATATTCATACAAAGCTTTAAACATTCGAGTAGCTGCTCCCGAGGCAGGCACCATTTTTACCATCTGATACCCCTCCCTATTCAAGGAAAAATTGCTGATATAATCATTTATCTGTTCCTCACTCAGCCGGATAATCCCATCATCTATTTTCGCTGCCCGCTCAATCCGCATAAAGGGAAAACCCTTTTTAAAATCTTCTAATTGCCTTACTACTTCTTGCTGCTCAATTCCACGCTCTTTAATTTGTTGTTGTTGAATTTCTGATAACATAATTGCTTGTTCACTTTATCACTCAATTTATAAAAAAATTCCTTAATTTGCCCCAAATTTTATAGTTTTATTGAATGATTTCACAAGCCCAATCCGTACTAAAAAAATTTTGGGGATACGATTCCTTTCGTCCGCTCCAAGAAGAAATCATTTATTCTATCTTAGATAGCCAAGATACCCTGGCTATCTTACCTACAGGTGGTGGAAAATCCATTTGTTTTCAAGTTCCTGGATTGCTATTCCCTGGACTTACAATCGTAATCTCTCCTTTAATTGCTCTTATGCAAGATCAGGTAGATCAACTGAATCGTAGAGGTATTAAAGCCGTGGCCATCCATTCTGGCTTATCTGCCAGACAAATTGATATTCTTTTAGATAATTGTGCATACGACAATATCAAATTTTTATACATCTCTCCAGAAAGATTAAAAACACCCCTATTTTTGGCAAGGGCTGAAAAAATGTCGATTTCCCTTTTGGCAATCGATGAAGCCCATTGTATTTCTCAATGGGGATATGATTTTCGTCCTCCCTATCTCGAAATAGCCAAATTCCGAGAACTTTACCCCAAAATTCCTTGTATCGCTCTTACTGCCTCGGCAACTTTAGAGGTTCAAGAAGATATCAAAGAAAAATTAGGCTTTAAAAACGATAACCACTTTCAAAAAAGTTTTACTAGAAAAAATCTTTCTTATTCCATTTTTTACGAAGAAAATAAAGAAAAAAAGATCCTGGAAATCTTAAAAAATGTAACAGGATCCGGAATAATTTATGTCCGAAATAGAAAAAAATGTAAAGAAATTGCCGATTTTCTAAATTCCTATTCCATCCAAGCGGATTATTATCATGCCGGATTAGATTCCAAACAAAGGGCCGATATCCAAAATAATTGGATTCAAAATAAAATCAGAATTATCGTAGCAACCAATGCTTTTGGAATGGGAATTGATAAGCCCGATGTAAGAATTGTCATTCATGTTGATTTACCAGATTCTATTGAGGCCTATTACCAAGAAGCCGGAAGAGCAGGAAGAGATGAAAAAAAGGCCTATGCCGTAATGATCCTTCATGCCCACGATTTGGAAGATCTTAAATCCAATTTTAAAAAATCCTACCCAAATAAAGATACTATTGAACGAACCTACCAAGCCATGGCCAATTTCCTGCAAATCCCCGAGGGTAGCGGTGAAAACATGGATTATGACTTCGATTGGATCGAAATGTCAAAAAGGTTTAAACTATCCCCCCTAGATACCCATTATTCTCTAAAGGCTTTGGATCATGAGGGGCTAATCGTATTAAATGAACATGGATTAAAATCATCCAGAATTCAAGTAATCGTTTCCGCCAAAGAAATCTATGATTTTCAATTACGAAATGAACGATTTGAATCCTTTATTAAACTTTTACTCCGAATTTATGGTGGGAATATTTATCAAGAATTTGTGCCGGTTTATGAAACTGAATTAGCAAAAACCTATAAATCAAAACCTTCAGAAATTGTGAATCTCCTGGAATTATTGGAAAAATTTGAGATTATTCACTACCAAAAATCAACTGGAACACCAAGATTAACCCTCCTTCAACCAAGAGCAAATGCCAAAAACCTTCCCTTTCATTGGCAAAATTATTCTGAAAGAAGAAAGAGAGATGCTAAAAAAGTGGAAGGAATTTTGCACTATTCCCAAACAAAAAATGTTTGCCGGTCTAGACACCTGGCGATATATTTTGGAGAAATTACCGAAGAAGAATGCGGCATTTGTGATGTTTGCAACCGAAAAAAAGCCTACCATCCTACTAAAAATTCCCCTAAGAAAATAGATGAAGACTTGGCTCGATTAATCAGCTTTTTAAAACATAGCCCCCAAACAATTGATAGCTTAATCGCTTGTCTGCAACCACTCAGCTCAAAAGAAGTGATTAAACTAATTCAACTCGGCTTGGAAGAAGAATTAATCTACTATATCGAACCAGAAACCTTGGCCATTAATTCAAACTAAATTCCATCGGGTTTTTTACTTTTCTCCTTAATAAAGCTATTTCCAAAACCTCATGTGCATTTTCCACATAATGGAAATTCAAATCCTTTAAATAATGTGCGTCAATTTCTAGAATATCTTTTTTATTCTTATGACATAATATAATTTCCTTGATCCCCGCACGCTTGGCAGCCAATATTTTCTCTTTGATTCCTCCTACTGGTAAGACCTTCCCTCTTAGTGTGATCTCCCCTGTCATGGCCAGTTTTTGTTTTACTTGCCTTTGAGTGAGCGCGGAAGCAATGGAGGTCAACATCGTAATTCCCGCCGACGGACCGTCTTTAGGTACTGCTCCTGCTGGAACATGGATATGTAAATTATATTTTTCAAATATCTGAAAATCTATTCCATAAGCGCCGCTTGGGCAGATTCTTTCATGACATCACCCAATTGTCCGGATAAAACCAATTGTCCTTTTCCTTTAGAAAATAAAGATTCTATGAATAAAATATCGCCTCCTACGGGTGTCCATGCCAAACCAGTTACTACCCCGGCAGCCAGATTATTCTCATATTCATCATTATCAAATACCTCTGGACCCAAATATTCTTCTAAATTTTCAGGCTCTAATACCATCGGCAATTCTTCTTCCATTGCCATTTTCAAGGTATATTTTCGAACCAATTTGGCAATTTCTTGTTCCAATTTTCTAACCCCAGATTCTCTGGTATAACTCGCAATGATCTTTTGGAAAGTCTTGTCTTTTATTTTGAACTTCCTATCTTCCAAACCATGCTCTTTGATCTGCTTGGGGAATAAATGTTTCTTGGCAATCTGAACCTTCTCCTCTAAAGTATAGCCACTCAATTGGATAATTTCCATCCGATCCCTCAAAGGCCCAGGAATCGTATCCAAGGAATTGGCCGTAGCAATAAACATGACTTTCGATAAATCATATTCCACATCCAAATAATTATCCATAAAAGAATTATTCTGTTCTGGATCCAATACCTCCAATAAGGCAGAGGAGGGATCCCCCCGATGGCTCATTCCCAATTTATCAATTTCATCTAATACAAAAACCGGATTATTGGTACCTGCTTTTTTTAAATTTTGAATAATTTTCCCAGGCATAGCCCCAATATACGTTTTCCGATGACCCCGTATCTCCGCCTCATCCTGTAAGCCCCCCAAAGCCATTCTCACATATTTTCGATTCACCGCCTTGGCAATGGACCTTCCCAAAGAAGTTTTACCCACCCCCGGAGGCCCCACCAAACATAAAATAGGTGCCTTAAGATTTCCTTTGAATTTGATGACGGAAAGATATTCTAATATCCGCTCTTTTATTTTCTCTAACCCATTATGATCAGCATCTAAAATTCTTTTCGCCTTTTTAATATCATAAGAATCCTTCGAAGACTCTCCCCATGGTAAATCCAACATCAATTCTACAAAATTTAACTGAGAAGGATATTCCGGAGAAGCCGAATTCATCCGAGATAATTTATTCAGCTCTTTTGTAAAATAATCACTCAAGGCAGTCGTCCATTTCTTCTTAGAGGCACGATTTCTCAATGAGTCCAATTCTTGTTCAGGAGACTCCTGACCCAATTCTTCTTGTAAAACTTTTATTTGTTGACGTAAATAATAATCTCTTTGTTGCTGATCGATATCGGTGCTCGCCTTAATCTGAATTTCTTTTTTTAATTCATGATGCTTCAATTCCTTCATCAACAATTCCATCAATTTGGTGCACCGTTCCATGAAATCCGGATTGGCCAATAATTTTTGTTTTTCATTTAAATCAACCACTAAATTAGAAGAGATAAAATGAACATAAGTATTTAAATTGGAAAAGGTCTCCATCGCCATGAATACCTCCTTCGGATGATCCGCCGCTAATTCTAAAATTCTCTTGGCCGTTTCCTTTACACTTGAAATCAAAGCATTTTGTTGCTTAGTAAATTTTACCGGAACCTCTTCCTCCCAATATTTTACCCGAGAAATAAAATAAGGATCCGTCTGGGTAAATTCCTCAATTTCAAATCGTCTTATGCCCTGAACAATGATCGAAATATTCCCTCCTGGCAAAACAAACATCTTTAAAATTTTAGCAACCGTACCAATATGATACATATCCTCTGGCCCAGGTTCAGGCTTAATCGGATTCGTTACGGTAACAACCCCTAATAATTTATTCCCTTTTTGAACCTTTTTCACCAATTTTACAGAACTCTGCCGGGTAATCGTAATAGGTACTACAATTCCTGGGAATAAGACCATATTCTTGATGGGTAATATTGACAAAGGATTCGAAAGGGATTCAATATCAATATCTTCTGGCTCTGGTTGCACTCCAACCTGCACCAATTCCATTTTCTCCATACCAGAAAGTTGTCCAAAAAGATCATTTAAATTATGCATATAGCTTATTATTATTCGTTTCGAAGATGTTTATTGCAAAATTGATGCCATAAAGACAATTTGTCAGAATTGGCTAATGCAAAGTGGTTATTTTTTTTTCTTTTTTAAAAATCATGGAACTCTTTTTCCCCTGATATTCCAAATGAACAATATTCATCTGATTGTCAAATAATTCCAATAATAGCGTATTCTCTAGTTTCTTTCCTGTTAAATTTTCCCCATTGGACCATTCTGCATAAACCCAAATCACTTCTGTTTCAACCTGATAACCCAAGTATTGAAATGGATGAACTAATTTATCCCCTTCTCTAAAACCGAAATGTTTTGCAATATAGTCAGGAATATAGGCATCTCCTTGATTATCATTATCAAGTTTTAGGTTTTTTTTATAATGATTACTCAAACCTGCCTCCATATCGTCCGTGAACAACCGGATGCTAAGTTCCCATGAATTCGATCGGGGGTTAAAATGCAGTTCTGCTAGACTGGTATGAAAAGGATGATTTTCCAGACCATTGAGCTGGAAAATTATCCCTATCCAACAGATTAAGCCAACTATCATTTATTGAAAGAATACTTTGAAGAGGTCATTTCCAAAAGTAAATATCATCAAAGCAATTAAAATTAACATTCCAACTTGTTGGGCTCTTTCCAAGACTTTCTCTGACACCGGTTTACCCGTCACTATTTCGACTAATAAAAATACCGCATGACCCCCATCCAAGGCTGGTATTGGCAATAAATTCATAAAAGCCAAGGCCATAGAAATTAAGCCCGTCATCGCCCAAAATCTTGCCCAATCCCAATAACCCCCAAATAATTGAGCAATTCCTACAGGGCCACTCAAGGTTTTAGACGCCGCAACCTCTCCTTTAAATATCTTTCCAAAAGCCTTCACATTATCAATGATCACTCCAAATGCCCGAGAGGTTCCCAAAGGTATCGCCTCTGCCAAGGTATAATCAATATGTTCCTCTTTGATGAGTGGCAGTGGGCCAAAGCCTATTTTACCTTCCGCATTTACCACTAAATTTAAGGTATCAATCATTCCCTTTCGATCAATCACCATATCTACTGGCTGAGATTTAAATTTCCCTAATACCTCTTGAACTTCATGATAAAAAAGGGTGGATTCCCCATTAATTGAAACGATTTTATCTCCTACCGCCAAACCTGCAGCATATGCTGGATAATTTTTTAATTCTTCCGGATCTTCCACTATTTCCGGATTAGCCACCACCCCAACTTCATATTCCGTTATCGGTTCAATGAATCCTAAATTCTTATCCGATAATTTTTCGATGATATTCCCAGGAATTTCTATCTTGATTTCCTGTCCATCCCTTAATACCGTATAATACGAATTATCGCCCAACAATACATCCGATGAACGTAAATCCCCAAATTCTTCATAGTCTAAGCCATTCACCTTTAAAATTCTATCCCCAGTCTCCAATCCAATCGCTTTTCCAACCTCTAAAGCAACAATCCCATTTTTGTTTAATTCTTCTTTAGATATATAATTTTTACCATTGTTATAAGTCAAACAAACAAATATCACAATCCCCGTAACCACATTAAAAATGATTCCGCCCAACATCACAATTAACCGCTGCCAGGCTGGTTTGGCTCTAAATTCCCAAGGTTCTGGGGTAGCAGATAATTTACTAGCATCCTGGTTTTCATCAATCATCCCCGAGATCGTCACATAGCCCCCTAAAGGAAACCATCCTAATCCATATTCCGTATCTCCAATTTTCTTCTTCAATAAAGCAAAATTCAATAGGCTAGGTAAAGGGAAAAGAAAATCAAAAAATAAATAAAATTTTTCTACTCGCATTTTAAACCATTTGGCCGTGATATAATGCCCAAATTCGTGTATGGTCACTAAAATAGACAAGCCTAATATCAACTGCGCAGCCATGATTAATCCTTCCATAAATACTATTTTTTTATTTGGTTATATTAATTTTTGAATAAATTCTTGAGCAATTCTTCTACTTTCAAGATCAGATTCAATATAATCTTCTAATCCTGGTTCTGGAATAAAGGTTCCATTATTCATGCAAAATTGGTTTATTTTTGCGATATCTAAAAATTGAATTTTTTCTTTTAGAAATGCCTCCACCGCAATTTCATTCGCTGCATTCAATAAACACGCCGAATTACCCCCTTTTTCCAAAGACTCATAGGCCAATCCTAAATTCCTAAAAACCGTCTGATCAGGCTTTTCGAATGTCAGGGTGTCTACCGATTGAAAATCATATCTTGGAAAATTAGAGACAATTCTTTCCGGATAAGACAAAGCATATTGAATGGGTAATTTCATGTCTGGCAATCCCATTTGGGCCTTAATAGAACCATCCATAAATTGCACCATAGAATGAATGATCGATTGCGGATGAACCACCACTTCTATGGCCTGCGGTTTTAAATCAAACAACCAAGCAGCCTCTATCACTTCCAAGCCCTTATTCATTAAACTGGCAGAATCAATGGTGATTTTTGCCCCCATTTCCCAATTTGGATGCTTCAGCGCTTCAGCTTTTGTAACCCGACATAATTTTTCTGAAGAAAAACCGCGGAATGGCCCTCCCGAAGCCGTTAAAATAATCTTTTCAATCTCCTTTTCTTCCTCTCCAACCAAAC
>CAZXZK010000064.1:10219-11111 GCA_964645295.1 uncultured Cytophagales bacterium
AAAAATAGCCGAATGCTCAGAATCCACCGGCAATAATCGAACCCCTTTCTGCTCAACCATCGGCATAATCATCCCCCCAGCTACCACCAAGGTTTCCTTATTGGCTAAGGCAATATCCTTCCCTGCTTGTATGGCCTTTATGGTTGGCAATAAACCAGCATAACCCACCAAGGCCGTTAAGACCGTATCCACATCCTCCCGGACAACCACTTCCTCCAAACCCGTTTTTCCAGCCAATACCTCAATCTCTAAATCAGATAAAGCATTTTTTAAAACGGAATATTTTTTTTCATTGACAATTACCACAGCACGCGGACGAAATTCCCGAGCCTGTTGAATTAATCCATCTACCGAATTTTGGGCAGTAAGGACACTTACTTCAAACCGGTCAGAATGATTTCTGATAACATCCAAGGCTTGCGTACCAATCGAACCCGTGGAACCTAATATGGCAATTCTTTTCCTCATCAAAAGGGTAAATAATTTAAAATTTCTCGGAAAAAATGAATCCAAATGGAAGGATAAATTAAACTAATAAATACCCATCCAAACAAAGCTCCATATAAATGGGCAGAATGATTAATAAAACCTCTACCCCTTTTTTCCATCGCATAGGAATACCAGACAAATAAAATCGCATACAATATCCCCGGTATTCCCAATAAACCAAATAAATATATTTTCTCTGTCGGATAAAATAATATCATGCCAAAAACTACACCCGATACCGCCCCAGACGCTCCTAGAGATTGAAAATTAACATTATTTTTATGTTTTAAATAGGTGGGTATATCTGCCACTAAGATCCCCATTAAATAAAAAATAACATAAATTATTTTCCCTCCCGCCCCAAATAAATTAATAAAGGTTTGCTCCAAATACATACCAAAAA
>CAZXZK010000064.1:11121-12952 GCA_964645295.1 uncultured Cytophagales bacterium
AGGTAAACATATTGAAAAGCAAATGGGTAAAATCAGCATGGATAAAACCGGAAGTTATGAATCGATAATATTGTTTCCTCCGGTGAATCATATAAGGATTCATCGTCCAATTCATCAATAAACGATCGTTATTCCAGGCCAACATGGTAAGGCCGATGGAAATGGCAATGATAATAAAATTAATAGACGTTAAATTCATTTCCTTATTTCTCCCGATTCAAGATACTATTTAAAAATGATACCAACTCACCTTCTTTTTCAAATGGTAAATTCAATTTAGGTATTAAATCAAAAGCTTTCGAAAAATAGGCCTGCATTAATTCCTCTGTTTCTGCTTTAATTCCCAAACGATTATAGATTTCTCGAACAGCATGGACCTTTTCTGTTGGCTCAAAATCCGTTTTATTCAACCAGCCCCTTAATTCCTCCTCATCCTTCCCTTTTGCCTCTTCCAAGGCTCGGATTAATAAAAACGTCTTTTTATTCGAAATAATATCCCCACCCACTTGCTTTCCAAATTTTTCAGGATCGCCATAAACATCCAATAAATCATCTTTTATCTGAAAACCTAATCCAATATATTCCCCAATTTCATACATCTTCTGTGCCTGCTCCCCAGAAACTTGCGCCAATAAAGCCCCCATCTCCAAAGAAAAACCCACTAATACCGATGTCTTCAACCGAATCATTTCCAAATACTCCTCTGTTTTTACCTTAGCAATGGTTTCAAAATTCATGTCCAATTGCTGCCCCTCACAAACCTCCGCCGCAATTTTATTGAATCGCTTCAATACATATTGAAATTCTTTTACGGGTAAATGATCCACCTCATTTAAAAAATCATAAGCCTTCACCAACATCACATCACCAGAAAGAATAGCGATATTATCATTCCATTTTTCATGTACAGTCATCTTACCCCTCCTAAACGGCGCTTTATCCATAATATCATCGTGCATCAAGGTGAAATTATGAAAAACCTCAATGGATAAGGCCGGACGAACCACCTTCTGCCATTCTTCCTTGAATAAAGAATAGGATAATAAAACCAAGTACGGCCGCATTCTTTTTCCGCCTAAACTCATTAAATAATGAATCGGCTCATAGAGTTCTTTGGGTTGATGAAAGGATTGAAGACTTTGTACTTCTTTTTCGATGGCTTCTGAAAATAATTTATTCATAATTAACGGTCTACTTCTCCCATTACTAAGTCCATTGAACCTATAATTGCTACTAAATCGGCAATATAATGTCCTTTAGATATTTCAGGAATAATATGTAAATGATGGAAGGAACAAGCTCTTGCCTTGATTCTTTCAGGAATATCCGATTTTCCATTGGAACGGATAAAAAACCCTAATTCTCCTTTGGGGTTTTCAGCTCGCGAATATATATCCATGGCTTTCGGACGAATTTTCTTTGGTACAAATTCTTGTGGGTCAAACTCCTTGGTTCTCTTATGTTCCTTAACCAATTTTTCTAAACATTGTTCAATAATAAAAATGGATTCCTCGCATTCCCGAATTCTAACATGGTTTCTATCCCAAGAATCTCCCAGGGTTCCAACAAGACCTTGGCCGACAGGTATCGAAAAATCAAGTTCCGGATAAACAGAATAGCCATCTACCCTCCTCAAATCATAGGCCAAGCCTGATCCTCTTAAGACCGGACCCGTAGCCCCATAATTGATGGCTAAATCACGATCCAATATGCCAATATTCGCTGTTCGTTTAATAAAAATAGGATTATCCTCTACCAAGATTTTTACTTCTGAAATCGTCGATTTTAAAACCGGTAATAATTCCTTCACGCGCTCTTCAAATCCTATGGG
>CAZXZK010000065.1:0-10470 GCA_964645295.1 uncultured Cytophagales bacterium
CATATATTCCGCTACTTCATCCAAGAATGATTGCTCAGCAGCGGCATTAAAATTAGATCGCGGGGCTCTGAAGGCTCCAATGGTAATATTGGATGGAATTGAATATCCTTCTGCCAAATAATTGTCTATAGCACCTGCTGGAAAACGATTCGCATGAATTGGATTTTCTGGAATACCTCCACCTTTAACATGAAAACCAATCAAATTTTTATTCGAATCAAAAGCTGCCCGATAAACAGCAGTATACATTGGACGATATATTCCATAAGTCATATCATCTTCTCTGGTATATATTAATTTAACGGGCAATTGGACTTTCTTAGAAATCAGGGCCGCTTCAACCATATAATGGGGATAAGCGCGTCTTCCAAAACCTCCTCCCATTCTTGCCATTTTAATTTCAATTTGATTTGCAGGCATGCCCAAGGCAGACGCAATGGAATTAATCGCAAAATTAGGTGCCTGAAGTGGACCAACCAATTTTGCATGATTTTCTGTTACATGGGCAAAACAGTTCACTGGTTCCATTGGATTATGCGCCAAAAATGGAGCATGATAGGTCCGTTCAATGATATGCTTTGCATTTTTAAAAGCAGTATCTGGATCGCCATCCTTTCTTAATATTTCTGCAGGCTT
This sequence comes from uncultured Cytophagales bacterium, assembly GCA_964645295.1. Lineage (GTDB taxonomy): Bacteria > Bacteroidota > Bacteroidia > Cytophagales > Spirosomataceae > CAZVFE01. Next base: position 637 of record CAZXZK010000065.1, read on the forward strand.
CCCATTTCTTTCTTCTAATTGTTTAAAATGTTTATCCGTACTTTCTAAAGCTCCTGGAGCAAAATCTTCCGTAATTCTAGGCCCAAATTTTACATTTTCCTTGAAATCTCCCCTTTCCTTCCAATTTATTTTCAAGGATTTTCGTGCATTCATAACCTCCCAAGTAGAATTTCCTACTATTGCTAAAACCTCATTGAAAGAACGCGTTTCAAAGGGTCCGCGTTCTGAACCATCTGGAAATAATTTCACTGAGAAAATATCGATTATACCTGGCATTTTCAAAGCAGAAGAAGCATCAAAATTATTAATTGTCTTTCCAAATGCGGGAGGATGAACAACCATCGCAATTTTCATTCCATCTTCCTTATAATCCATGGAAAAAATTGGTTTTCCTTGAATTACCTTATCCCCTTCTACATTTTTTTGCGAATGATTAATAATATTGAAATCTTTAATTGCCTTTAATGGGATATTTTTTGGAGTTGGCAATGTTGCAGCTTGGGTCGCAACTTCCCCATAATTTAATTTTTCCCCGGTTTTTGAATGAATTAAATAACCCTTCTCTGTTTTTACATCGTCTTTATTGATGGACCAATGATTTGCTGCTGCTTGTCGTAATAAATCTCTAGCAGTTGCTCCAGCTTCCCTTAAAGGTTTCCAATAAGTACCTACAGAACGAGAGCCACCTGTAAATTGTCCTCCAAATTTCAAATCATGAATCGCCATTTCTACCTCAACCTTTTTCCAATCCATATCCAATTCCTCAGCTACAAGCATTGGAAGAGAGGTCATGACGTTTTGTCCAAATTCTGGGTTCGGACAAAATATTTTAATTCGATTATTAGGGGTAATTTTGATAAATGAGCTTAATTCAACCCATTCTTGGTTTAAACCAATAATTTTTTCTTGGACATTCTTATTAGAGCTCAACCAATTAAATTGAATTAATAATCCTCCACCTGCAAGAGCAGATGAGCGCAAAAAAGATCTACGATTTATATTTTCATTTGAATTTTTCATTTCAAAATAGATTTAATAGTTTTTAGAAGCAGCTAATTTTATGGCCTTTTTAATTCTTAGATAAGTACCGCATCGACAAATATTTCCACCCATAGCAGATTCAATATCTTCATCCGAAGGATTGGGATTATCCCGCAAGAAAGCAACAGCAGACATGATTTGACCAGTCTGGCAATACCCACATTGGGCAACATCAACTTCTTTCCAAGCCTCTTGGACAACATGGTTACCCTCCTCGGAGATTCCTTCTATCGTTGTAATTTCTGAATTTCCAACTGAAGAAATAGGTAATTGACAGGATCTAATAGCCGTGCCGTTCAAATGGATAGTACAAGCACCGCACATGGCAATACCACAACCGTATTTAGTACCTAATAAATTTAAATGGTCTCTTAAAACCCATAAAATAGGCGTATTGGGTTCTGCTTCCACTTGCTGAGATTTACCGTTAACCTTAATCGTATAGTTGGCCATAAGTAAAAAGATATTTTTAATTGATAAATTTAAATTAATTAAATTCTAATAGTTTTAAAAATTCAAACAAAGAATCATATAAATCAAACAATGTTTAAGTTATTTGAATTTTATAAGTAATTTGAATGAAAATTGCTAATTTTCAAAATTTATGTTTGAAAAATAAAAGTTTAAATGGAAAAACTAGAAAGTTTAGAAGAATTTTATAAAAGAAAATTTGATTGGATACCTGAAAATATCCATTCAAATATTGGTCATGTAAATATATTCAAATTACCTCATAAAAATTCGGATCCTGTTCCTTATAGAAGACGTGAATTCTTTAAAATTCTTTTATGTAGAGGAGAAAGCAGAATACATTATGCAGACCATGTTTACCATATAAAAAAGCAGTCACTGGTATTTTCAAATCCGTTTATTCCTTATAAATGGGAAAGTATTGATGAAAATTTAAGTGGTTATTATGTGGTATTCAATCCAAAATTTTTCATCAAACATTCTGAAATTAACCAATATGATGTATTTAAACCTTATGGTACACATGCCTTCGATTTGGATGACAAACTATATGTAGATGCTTCAAAAATTTTTGAAGAAATTGAAAATGAAATAAATTCTGATTATAAATATAAGTACGAGGCTATTCGAAATAAAATATTTGATTTAATACATTTTGCCTTAAAAACGACCCCTTCTTCAAGATTAAAAAACTTACCAATCAATGCAAATAATAGAATTTATTATTTATTTATTGAATTATTAGAAAGGCAATTCCCTATTGATGAAAATTTTGATTCGGTCAAGTTAAAAAGTCCTTCAGATTTCGCTGAACATTTAAATATTCATGTAAACCATTTAAATCGATCAATCAAACAGGTAAGTCAGCTTACGACCAGTCAGATTATATCCCTTAGAATTTATCAGGAAGCGAAGATATTATTGAAACAAGGAAATTTAAATATCTCACAAATTGCTTATTCCTTAGGTTTCAATGAACCAAGTCATTTCAATTCTTTTTTCAAAAAATTTGAGGGGAAAAGTCCTTCAAATTATAGGAATGAAATATAATTTTAAGTGATAGAATTTGAGCATTATTGGTTTTGAGACGCAATTTGTTGAATAATTGATTCTCCTGCTACCCGCTCCATTAAAACTTGATTCTTTGATTCAATCACATGACCATCTTCATACCCAACAGATACAGATAAAAACAATTCCTGCTGCGCATTTCCTTTGAATACTCCCTTTGCAACCGTGCAATCTTTAAAGTCTCGGCCAACAGCTATCCGAACATGATGTTCATTCACCACACAATTATTCGTTGGGTCAATCCCTACCCAACCCAGCTGCGGACAATAATATTCCACCCAAGCATGCGTGGCCCCCTCCCCCCTAAAACCATCTTTGTTCGGACAAATATAACCTGCCACATAGCGGCTCGGGATACCCAATTTACGTAGAATAGCCAACATAATATGAGCGAAATCCTGACATACCCCCGATCGATGCGTCAGTATTTCATCTACCGTCGTTTCTATATTTGTCACACCTTTCAAATAAATAAAATTTGAAAATATATAAAGGTTGACAGATTGAGCAATTTCATGAAGCGACAATAACCTTAAATTCAAAGTTTGAATAATCGATTCAATTTCATGAGAAAAATGATATTCTTCTTGTTTTGAAAGAAGTAATAAATTAAGGTCTTTGGATGTAGCATTTACTACGGTTTCTAGCTTAATTTTAGGTAATGTATTTAAAACCTCCCTCGGTCTGACTTCCACAACCAAATGACTCTCTATATTTAATTCTGAATGAGGTGCCAATAGAGTAAAACTAGCATTTTTATTCCCAAAGAAATCAATAAAATAGGAAAGTGTCGGACTTTGCGAAATCCTTAATTCCTGGGAAATATTTTTTTGAAAATCATCTTCAATGGGAAATAATTTAATCTCATTTGCACTATCGATAATGAAAGAATTATATTGATAGTTGGTAATATGGTGTATCTTAAAAATTGGCATAATTAACTAAAAAAGTTTTGATGTACCGTTTGGCTAAAATTATTTAATTCTGATTTAATATTATACAAGTAATTCTGTAAACCTTGCTTTTTAATATGGTTTAAATCAGCATATTCAATTTGAGCATTTACCTTCTCAAATTCTCTTAAAATCATCCTTTTATCCATATTTTTTTCCTTTTCTAAAATCTTTAAAATATATTTCTTCATTCGAGAAATAGAATAATAAATACTCTGAGGAAAATCCTTATCTAAAATCATTTGCTGAATAATATTGGAATTTGAATTAAGGTTTTTATAATTCTTCAGATAATATTCATAGCCCGATTCCATCAAGAGAAATGTCCTCCAATAAACAACATCATCATTATCCTCAAATTGATAATTTTGTTTTTGATAAACTAAATCCAACCAATCGATTGTCAGAAAAGTTCGTTCAATAAATCTTCCCAAATTTAAGAAATCCCAACTCAATCCTCTAGCAATGGTTAAATCAATCAAGCCGTTGTAAAGGACAATATTTTTATCTAATGTTTCAATTAAATTTTGAAAATTCGTTTTTGAATGAGGTTTATTCCCCGAAATTGATTTGGTGGTTAAAAATAAAAAATTAATTTGCTCCCAAACCTCCTTAGAAATATGGTCTTGTAAGCCCTTGGCATTCATTCGAGATTTACTGATATTTTCTTTGAATGAAAAAGAATTTGCGTCATCCACCAATAAAAAAGCAGCAGCGCGGTTTAAATCTTTTGTCGCCAATTCAATTTCTTTCGGATTTAAACCACCATAATAAGCTAATAATTGGGGCCAATAAGAATGATCTAAATAGTTATTTTCCAGTGAAATTGAATAATTTACTTTTACATGTCTGACAATGACAGCCGACCGCTCTGCGTATCGGTTAAGCCAAAAAATTGATTCTGCAATTCTACTAAGCATACGATTAAAATTAAATTATCCAAGTATCTTTACTTCCCCCCCCTTGAGAGGAATTTACTACTAATGAGCCTTCCTTTAAGGCAACCCTAGTTAAACCACCAGGTATGATCGTGATGTCCTCTTTACCATAAATGGCAAAGGGTCTAAAATCGACATGTCGGGCTACGAGTTTCCCATCAATAAAACAGGGAACAGTACTTAATTGAATGATTGGTTGGGCAACAAATTCATCTGGATTTTTTTCAATTTGCTTCAGATAGAGGTCAATTTCTTTATCTGAACTAGCATTCCCCATTAACATCCCATATCCACCCGATTGGTTGGTCCTTTTCACTACCATATTTTGAATATTCTCTTTTAAATAGGAAAAATGTTCCGAATTACTCATAAAATAGGTTGGGACATTATTTAAAATGGGTTTTTCATTTAAATAATAATCAATCATTTGCGGCACAAAATGGTAGATGGCCTTATCATCTGCAATCCCATTACCAATCGCATTCACGATGGCAACATTCCCTTTTCGATAAGCATTTAAAATTCCGGGAACCCCTAATATAGAATTGGGATTAAAGCTCAAAGAATCTAAATATTCATCATCAATTCTGCGATAAATCACATCAATTCTAGATAAACCTGAGATAGTTTTCATATAGACTTTATCGTTGTCTACAACTAGATCCCTGCCTTCCACTAAATCTACTCCCATTTGGCGTGCCAAAAAGGTATGTTCAAAATAGGCAGAATTATATATACCAGGTGATAGAATAACCACCACCGGATTGGAAATTGACCTTGGACTAAGAGAACAAAGATTATTATATAAAATGATGGGGTAATTATTAACCTTTAAAACTTTATTGGAATTAAAGGATTCAGGAAACAATCTTTTGGTGATTTCTCGGTTTTCCAACATATAAGAAACCCCTGAAGGAGTTCTTAAATTATCTTCTAAAACATACCATTCACCGTTCTCCCCTTTAATTAAATCAATTCCAGCAATATGGGAATAAATATCATTAGCAACGGAAATACCCATAGCTTGGAGGCAAAATCCGGGTGAATTGGCGATCGTTTTTGCTGGAATAATACCATCCTTTATGATGGATTGGGTGGAATAAATATCCTTTAAAAAAATGTTCAAGGCCTTTAATCGCTGTTTTATTCCCGCATCAATCATTTCCCATTCAGAATGCTTGATTATTCTGGGCAATATATCAAATGGGAAAATCTTTTCAGTTCCTTCATTGTCTGAATAAACAGTAAACGTAATCCCTTGATTCATGAATAATTCAGAAGAAACCTGTTGCTTATATTCAAGGTCTTGAAGGCTTAAATTTTTTATTGAATCTAAAAAATTACGGTATTCCTCCCGAATACCATTGACCCCTTTCATTTCATCCCAGCCTTTTAAAGGTATATAGGAATGAATTAATTCCATAATATTCATGATAGATTGTATTTAAATGCTATCTATAAAATTAGGAGTTTATTAGAATAATACAATTAAAATGAATAAATTAATATGAAAAAAGGCCAATAAAGTTCTTTAATTTAATTAATTATCAAAATAGTACTAATCTTTTAGAGATTGAATTTTACGAATAGCGGATTCGATTGATTTCTCAGGTTCAATGATATTGTATTCTCCCCAAAAATTTGGATCAGAATAATTTGAAACTTTTTCAGACATAATGACATTGGATCGTAAATTTTCTTTAGGAATCGACTGGCCAATATCTTGATTTTTCCAATAAGTAACAGCCAATTCTAGGGTGGTATGATATACAGTATTCAAAAGTTTCTTATCCCAATTTAATTTAAAACTTAAATCTCCTCGAGAATAGGCAAAAACCCATTGGTCGTTTTGTTTTCGATATTTTAATTGATATGACACTTCTGTTGGATAGACCACTACACCAAAGGGTTTTTTCCTAGTAAACAACAAGCCCGCTTTCACCCGATCTTCTACATTTAAGTGAAAATTAGCACTTATAATGGCATACGAATTTGCGTCGATATAAAGCTTTCCGTAATAGAGCGGATCACTAAGGGAGTTTTTTTGTTTGAATGCAACGACTAACACTTTTTCATCATTGATTTGACTTATTTCATCTAAGGTAAATTCATAAAAATCGAGAACCTCGTCTGAAAAAATAAAATCTGAATTTTTTATAAGATCCACATATAAGGCAGAAAATGGCCCTCCTTGTAATTTAAAATTCAAAGTATCTAATTTTGAATAATCGGCCTTTTTACGACCTTTAAAAAGATTCACTTCATCATTACGATTGATGGAAAAGGGCTGTTTTTCAATTTCTAAAACAGATTCAGAAAGAGAAACATAGTTTCGTCTTTTACGAATGGTCTCCCGATAAAAACCGGTCATTTGTATCGGATTATCACCATAATTTTTTTTCCGATTCTTCATCACCTCCAAGAAAATATTTTTGGCATCCCTAATTTCAACGACCACCTCTTCCAATAAAATGGTACCTGGATTTAAAAAAATGGTGTTTTTAGTTGGACTTAAACCCTCAATTGGCACTACCCGACTGTCGTATCCTAAAAAAGAAATGATGAGATTTGAATGGAGAAAATCTTGCGGAATTTTAATGGAAAATTCACCTTCACTATTGCTAATAGTAGCAATTGTTGTACCGGAAATTTGGATACTGGCAAAAGCCAATTCTTTTTTTGTTTTTTCATCTAAAATAGAACCTTTAAATTCCTTAAAAGAGGTAGAATCGTTCGTCAAACCGACAAAATGCCTTGCTTCCATTTGAAATTGAAAAACTAAAAGGAAGAACAGGGACAAAAGCCCTTTAAAACAGGGATAAAGGAAAGCTTTCATGATATTTAGAATTAAAAGGATTATTTGATTTTTAAACCACCAAAATCTCCGAATGTTTAAGAAATAAATTAATAGAAAAAAATAAAAATTATATCATATTTCCATATTTTTATTAATTTTAAGATCGAATTAATTCTACTTTTCTAAACCTTAATTATGCAAAACTCTTTTTTTAAATTCGCTATTTTATGCTTCGGCATTTTTCAATTCCATTTTTATTCAACCGCCCAAAATAAGACTCAAATTTTAGTTCCTAAGGGTTTTCAGGTAGATTTATTAGCCAAGGATTTAGGAAAGACTAGGCAAATAGCTATCAGTAAAAATGGGGGTATTTACGCTAAATTATCGAAATTAGTTGATGGAAAGGGAATCTATTTCTTACAAGATAAAGATCAGGATGGCCAATATGAGGAAATCGAATTATTTGGAGATTTTACCGGCACAGGCATTCAATTGCATGGCAATTATTTATATGCTTCTTCCAATTCAGGTTTATACCGCTATGAATTGGATGAAAATCAGGAGGTGATTTCTAAGCAGCAACCAGAAAGAATGATTGCTGGCCTACCAGATCATGGCAGGGATAATGCTAAACCTTTTGTTTTTGATAATAGTGGAGAAAATATCTATATGACTATTGGTTCCTGGAATGACCCTTGCAGGGTGGAAGGAACGGGAAAAGGGATGACCCCTTGTGTCATTTTAGATTCTGCAGGAGGAATTTGGAAATTCAAATCGAATCAATTAAACCAGTTTTTTGAAGATGGCCAACGGTATGCCACAGGCTTAAAAAATGCCGTTGGAATTGATTGGAATCGAGCCACCAACACCTTATTTGCTACCGTACATGGTAGAGGCAATTTTCATGATTTTTATCCTGAATTTTTCACACCAGAAATGAGTCAGCAATTACCTGCTGAGACTTTATATGAATTACCCACAGAGAATTTGGATGCAGGGTGGCCTTATATTTATTTCGATCAAAAACAAGGGAAAAAAATTAAAGCACCAGAATATGGTGGTAATGGAAAAATCGAAGGGGGTGAAAATGCCATCGACCCAATTATAGCATTCCCTGCTCATTTAGGCCCCAATGCTTTACATTTCTATCAGGGAAACAGTTTCCCTAAAAAATATCGAAACGGTGCTTTTATTGCTTTTCACGGACAATCCCCAGAATTAAAGAAGGGGTATTTCGTGGCATTTGTTCCCTTTAAAAAAGGAAAGCCAAAAGGGGAATGGGAAATATTCGCCAATAATTTTGCGGGAGTGGATTTGGAACATCCAACGGGCCCGATCGAACATCGTCCTTGCGGTATTGCAGAAGGGCCAGATGGATCACTTTATATATGTGACGATTTAAATGGAAGTATTTTCAAAATTTCATATCCTTAAAAAATTGAATTACCAATATTCAACCAAAACGGACTGAGGTCATAGTAAGGGAACCTCCAACAGCCATATCATTGAAAAATTCTATTGTTTCATCCCCTTGTTTTAAACCCATTTGATAAATCAGGGGAATATAATGATCCGGTGTAGGGATAGCCAAACTGGCTTCTTTTCCTAATTGCCCATAATGAATCAAATCATCTATGTGGTCTTCACACATATCCTCTCCCCTTTCTAAATTGGCTTTTTCACTAGATTGAAAAAAAACATTTTGTCATTCAGACCATATCCCTTAGAATTTCTCAGGAGGCAAAAATATTAATTCCTCGTTTTTAAATATTCCTGATAGAGCTTTTGAAAGTCTTCTGGGGCTAATTTCCAATATTCAATTAATGGATTTTTCTTCACTTTTTCGTGATATTTCTGAATGAATTGCTCATTCAGTGCATCATTATCCTCATATTTCACTCTTAATTTTTCCAATTCTAGATGAAGTTCAGATTGAACCTTAGCATAGGCTTGATCGTCATAGATATTATGCATTTCATTCGGATCTTTCTCTAAATCATATAATTCCCATTTATCCAAATCGTAATAAAAATGAATTAATTTATATCGATCGGTGGTAATGCCATAATGTCTACGGACATCATGTTCGGATGGGTGTTCATAATAATGATAATAATGGGCCTCTCTCCACTCTTTTCCTTCTTCCTTTACCAAAAGTGGTAGAAGACTTTTTCCTTGCATATCCTTTGGAATTTCTGCCCGGGCAATATCTAAAAAGGTTTCTGCAAAATCTAAATTTGAAACCAACCGATGATTGACTGTTCCAGCATCAATTTTTCCTGGCCATTTAACCAATAAGGGTGTTTTTAAAGATTCTTTGTACATCCATCGCTTATCAAACCATCCGTGCTCTCCTAGGTAAAAACCTTGATCTGAAGTATAAATTACAAGAGTATTTTCATCCAACCCTGCTTCCTGAAGATAATCCAATACCTTCCCAACCCCTTTGTCTACACCTGCTACACTGCCAAGATAATCACGCATATATCGCTGATATTTAAACCTGATTAAATCATCTCCTGTTAAATTAGCCTCTTTATATTTCTTGTATATTGGTCCATAT
>CAZXZK010000065.1:10480-12540 GCA_964645295.1 uncultured Cytophagales bacterium
CCATATACTGCATCCCATGCTTTTTGTTGCTCTTCTGTAAATCCAGCCTGAGGATTTGGGGTCATTTTTAAATCTTGCTCCATTTTCATGGACTCAGAAATGGACATATAATTCATACCAGCCACTTCTCTATTTCCTGAATAGTCATCAAATAAGGATTCTGGCTCTGGAATTTCTACATCTTCAAACATTCCTAGCTCATTCGGGCCAGGCTGCCAAGGTCTATGAGGAGATTTATGTCCTAAAAAAAGCATAAAGGGTTGATCATCTGATTTAACCTGATCAATCCAATCAATGGCCTTTTGAGTAATAATCTCAGTCGTATATCCTTCTAATGCATATTGCCCATTTTCATTGATAAAAATGGGATTATAATAAGAACCTTGTCCGGGCAAAATATCAATATAATCAAATCCTTTGGAGGGTTTATCCCCTAAATGAAGCTTACCTAAAACACCTGTTTTATACCCTGCTGCTTGTAATAATTCCCCAAAGGTTTGTTGGGTAAAATCAAATTTCGTCCCAAAGGTATTATCTAAAAAACCATTTTTATGACTGTATTTTCCTGTTAAAATGGTCGCTCTTGCTGGCCCACAAATAGAGTTAGTTACCAAACAATTGGTAAATAGCATACCAGAATGAGCTATTCGATCAATATTAGGGGTAGGCGCAATTTCAGCTAATCTTCCACCATAAGCACTAATTGCCTGATAGGCATGATCATCAGATATGATAAAAATAATATTAGGTCTTTTAATTTTGGAGGAAACAGAAGAAACCTGGGCAAAAATCGGACTAAAAAGAAAACTTAATAAAATGAATGGTAAAAAACACGTTGGTTTTAATTTAATTATCATCTAAAATAGGTTTATTATAATATACAATTTATTCAATAATTTTAGGAATACAAAAATCTAAACTAAATTAACAATTAAAAATTTAAACCTATTTAAATTAAATTAATATGAAAAAAATCTTATTTATTCTATCAATAGCTTTACTGAATAATAATTTATTTGGACAAGATGGTACTATTTACCCCTTGGATCCACCGCAAGAGCCAAATGCTATCCTATTGGGAACAGGCTCTGTAAAGGACCAAACTGCCAAAGAAACCTGGTTTCGACAGTGGGGAGACCCAATGGCAAGAAATATTTCAACCGCAACCTTAACTCCATTTCTACCAGAAAAGGGAAAAGGGAACGGAGCAGCGGTGATAGTTGCACCGGGAGGTGGATATCGTTGGTTATCAATGGGGAATGAAGGTTGGGAAGTAGCACAAGCCCTTGCAGATCAGGGTATAGCTGCTTTTGTTTTAAAATATCGTTTACACCCTACACCAGAGTCTCTAGAAGATTTTACGGCTTGGATGAACCGTCCGAGACCAACTCCGCAAAAATCCACAGATTCATCAAAATCTACCACCAATTCATTAATGCAGCAGGATTTATCCAATCAATTAGAAGATGCGGAGGCAGCTTATAAAATGATCACTGAAAATGCCGCTAATTGGGGTGTTGATATAAACCGAATTGGAATGATAGGTTTTTCAGCAGGAGCTGGATTGACCATGCATTCAACCTTGCATTCAAAAAGCATGAAATTAGCCTTTATTGGTCCGATTTATGGAGGAATGGGACCTGTAAATGTCCCAAAAGATGCTCCTCCTATGTTTAATGTCATTGCCTCAGATGATTTCTTGTTCCGCGGACAATTTGGTGTGATTGATTCTTGGTTTAAAGCTGGAATACCGGTTGAATTTCATTTATATCAAAATGGTGGACATGGATTCGGTTTAGGGAATCCGAATAGAACAAGTAACAAATGGTTTGATGCCTTTATTCATTGGTTGGATGTGAATCAATTTTTGGTTAAAAAATAATTTATTTGAAGGACCAATTTTGGTTTTGAAACAAGTAGGCCATTGGATAGATTTTGAGAAATAGGCATTTGGTAATTAGCAAGAATGCCTATTTTATCCATTGAACTTGAGAGACCCAAATTACCCTTCATGGGGCCAGGCGCCTGTGTGATACCAGTCGCCCTTGAAGTTATCCAGG
>CAZXZK010000066.1:0-9719 GCA_964645295.1 uncultured Cytophagales bacterium
GAAGTCACCACAATTTCATTTAATTCCGAACTGGCTTGGGATAATGCAATTGAATTAGAAGATTGTGTTTTAATTAACTGACCTTCATATCCAACAAAACTGACAGAAACTTCATCACCAACCTTTAGGTTGATTGAGAAAGATCCATCGATACCAGCCACCGTTCCAATGGATGGATTAGCTGTTGAAATAATCACTGCACCAATTAAGGGTTCTTTTGTAGAAGCATCTACAACTGTTCCAGTCACTTGGGCAAAAGTGGAAGATGAAACAAAGAATGAAATAATATAAAGTAAAATTCTTTTTTTCATTTTTGTTGATTTTATTAATTGAAAAAAATTAAAATATATTGAGACCTAATAGAAAATTCCTATTTAAGCCAAAATATCCGTAAATTGGGTGGGTAAAAGTTTTAATAAAAGGTAAAATTTTAATATTCATTGAAAAAATATAAATTATATAAATTTTTTATTTTCTCATTCGACGGCAAAAATAAATAATGCCTTTAAAAACTGGATTAAACCATTATTAAGGAACCATTAAATTTGTTAAGATGCTCATTTATAGTTTGTTATATTTTAGATGAATTTTATATAAAATTAATAATAAATTAAAAATTTCAAAAAATAAAATATCATTTTTTAAAGAAATATTAAAGTATGGTTAAATTAACTGCCTATTCCCACGGTGCAGGTTGTGGATGTAAAATATCTCCTGAAGTTTTAGAAGAAATAGTCAAATTCAATTCTGATAGTTTTTTTGATAAAAACCTGTTGGTTGGAAACCAAACAAAAGACGATGCTGCTGTCTATGATTTAGGTAATGGAGAAGGGGTCATTTCCACAACTGATTTTTTTATGCCCATCGTAGATGATCCTTTTACTTTTGGACAAATAGCAGCCACGAATGCCATATCTGATATTTATGCCATGGGAGGTACTCCCATTATGGCAATTGCCATTCTAGGTTGGCCCATTGATAAATTACCCGCCGAAATTGCTAATCAGGTCTTAGAAGGTGGCCGGTATGCCTGTAAAATGGCCAATATTGCCATGGCAGGAGGCCATTCCATCGATGCACCAGAACCGATATTCGGCCTTGCCGTTACGGGTAGAATCTCAACGGAAAAGATAAAAACCAATGATGCAGCCAAATTCGGAGATTTACTTTATCTTTCTAAACCCCTAGGCGTTGGAATTATTACCACCGCACAGAAAAAAGGGATTGTGGCAGAAGAAGATATCCAAAATGCCGTAAATAATATGACTAAATTGAATGTATTAGGACAATACCTCGGCAATAAAGATTATGTAAATGCGATAACTGATGTAACCGGATTTGGTTTATTCGGACACCTTATTGAATTATGTGAAGGAGCCGGGCTTTCTGCCAAAATAGCTTTTGATCAATGGCCCCTATTGCCTAATTTATTACAATATTTGGATCAAAAATCTTTTCCTGGTGGAACCACAAGAAATTTAAAATCCTATAGACATAAAATTCAAGATAATTTAACTGACACTGTATTACGAATTGGGGCAGACCCTCAAACTTCTGGTGGCTTATTGATTTCTGTAAACCCCGAATTTAAACAGGAATTTGAAGAATATTGTTTCCAAATGAACCATTACCCACAATTAATCGGTTCCATTATTGAAAAACAAGAAAAAGTGATTATTGTAGAATGAAACTATTTTATAGAAAATACGGAGAAGGAAATACTCCACTTTTGATTCTTCATGGAATATTCGGAAGCTCAGATAATTGGATTAGTTTTGCTCGTTCCTTGGATCAAAACCTTTATTCAATTTATCTATTAGATCAAAGGAATCATGGACAAAGTCCGTGGTCTGAGGATTTCGATTATGATTTCATGGCGGATGATTTAAAGGAATTTATTGAAGAACATGACATCCATCACCCGATTATTATGGGACATTCCATGGGTGGTAAAACCGTTATGCAATTTGATTTAAAATATCCTTCCATTGCTCAAAAAATCATCATCGTAGATATTGCCCCCAAATTTTATCCCGTCCATCATGATGCTATCCTCACTGGTCTGAATGGCCTAAATTTAACAAGTCTTCAATCCCGTCAAGAAGCGAATGAATACCTAAAAAGATTCATTGAACTGGAGGGAATCAGACAGTTTATTCTAAAAAATTTATACCGTGATGACGATCAAAATTTTAAATTTAGAATAAACTTAAAAGTGATAACCGCAAAAATTGATATAGTAGGACATGAACCAATTTATAAAAATGCCTCTGAAACACCTTGTTTTTTTATTAAGGGGGAGGCTTCTCATTATATCCAACCCGAAGATGAGCGCTTAATCGCAGAGATTTTTACAAATTTCAGTATCTATACGGTTCCAAAGGCCAGTCATTGGGTACAAGCCGACAATCCTTCAGCATTTAAAATTGTATTTGATCAAATTACCTCCATTTAAGATGAAAATATATTTAATTCCATGCCCTATTTCGGATTATCAGGCGAATGATACCATTCCGGAGGAAGTCAAAATTATCCTACCAAACACGAAACATTTTTTAGTTGAAAATATTCGTTCGGCAAGAAGGTATATTTCTTCCTTAAAATTGGGAATTGTCATGAATGATTTAAATTTTGAAATCTTAGATAAAAATTCAAATTACCCGCAAACCGCTTCCATTTTAAAAAATTGGTCGTCCCAAGGAATCCAACAAATCGGAATTATCTCTGAAGCGGGTTGTCCTGGAATTGCAGACCCAGGCGCTTTAGCCATAGAAATTGCCCATAAAATGAATTTTGAGGTACTCCCTTTGGTAGGCCCCTCTTCGATTTTTTTATCGCTGATGGCCTCTGGATTCAATGGGCAATCTTTTGCCTTTCATGGTTATCTTCCTATCGATAAAAAAGAACGGAAATCAGCCTTAGAGTTTCTTCATAAAAAAATGTCCCAAACAGGACAAACCCAGATTTTCATGGAGACCCCTTTTCGGAACAATGCCATCTTATCCGATATCCTTCTATCCTTACCAGGCTCAACACCTTTGTGTATTGCCTGTGATATTAAATCTGAAAATGGATTTGTTCAAACAAAAGAATTGAAAGATTGGAAAAATCAAGTCCCTGACCTCCATAAAAAACCTTGTTTATTTTTAATAGGTAAAATAGGTCAGAATGCTTAAAATTGTTAAATTCGAAGATGAAAATTCAATCTTTTAATTTTAATGATTTTAGAGAAAACACCTATGTCCTTTCGAATGAAAAAAATCATTGCATCATTGTAGATCCAGGATGTTATACTTACGAAGAAAGACAAGAATTATATTCCTATATAGAAACGAGCAAATTAATCCCACTAGCCATTGTCAACACCCATGCCCATATTGATCATGTATTAGGAGTAAGCCCTGTCATGCAAAAATATCAAATCCCTTTTTTCCTCCATGAATTAGAAAAACCTGTTTTAGACAATGTTGCCCAACGAGCAGAATTTTATGGTTTTCCTAATTACCAGGTTCCTGAAAAAGTGGAATGGCTAAACCAAGAGGAAATGTTGAAAATAGGTGATTTTCAATTTGAAGTAATTTTTGTGCCAGGACATGCACCGGGACATATATCACTATTTTTTAAGGAGGAAAGGGTTTTATTTGCAGGAGATTTACTATTTAGGCGGTCGGTAGGAAGAACAGATTTACCTCTCTGCAGTACAGAAGATCTAATAAATAGTATCCAAAATAAAATTTACCTTCTTCCAGAGGAGACGGTCGTTTATCCAGGCCATGGGGGAATTACCCGCATTGAAGAGGAAAAAAGAGAAAACCCTTTTGTAAAAGCAAAATGATACCAAAAAAAGAAATCCCAAATCTAATCACCTTAGGAAACCTGGTAGCAGGTTGTTTCGGAATAGTTTTTGTTAATGAACATCAATTAACCATGGCAGCTTATATGATAGGCCTAAGTTTAGGGTTGGATTTTTTTGATGGCTTTGTTGCTAGGGCTTTGAAAGTTGAATCTCCTTTAGGGGTACAATTAGACTCCTTAGCAGACTTGGTAAGTTTCGGAGTTCTCCCCTCTCTTATATTATTAGAATTATTGGCAAATTCTTGCGATTCTTCCTGTTATTATGGATTGGGAGGATTTTATAAACCCTATATTGTTTTTGCGCTTGTAGCTGCATCAGCCTATCGTTTAGCAAGATTCAACATTACGCCATCCTCAGATAGTTTTCAAGGGGTACCAACCCCAGCAAATGCTATGTTTATCGGATCACTTCCTTTAATCATCGCTTTTCAACCTGAATTAAGTTCCTATGTTTTACAATTTAATGGTTTAATTATCTATGCGGTGGTTATGTCCTATCTATTGATTGGTGAATTTGAGGTAATGTCCTTTAAATTCAAATCCATGAAATGGAAAGAAAATCAAAAAAGATATTTATTTATTATTTTCTCCATCATTCTATTGGCCACCTTACAATTCGCCGCTATCCCGATTATTATTTTGTCATTTATAGCAATATCTTTTATAAGAGGAAAGAGTGAAAAGTGATGAGCTGCTATCGTTCTTCCCAATTCCCTATTCACTATTCACCTATCAAAAAAGTCCTTTAGCTATCTTAAAAGTACTTTCAGATTTAGACATGGTATAAAAATGAAGGGCGGGAACTCCTGCAGCAATTAATTCCTTTCCTTGTTGGATGGTCCACTCTACGCCAACCTGTTTAATTTCTTCCTTTGTTTTACATTTCAAAACCTCTTTTTTTAATAATTCAGGAAGGTTTAAATAAAATATTTTTGGCAAAATCTCTAAATGAGCTGCTGTAGCAATAGGTTTTAATCCTGGAATAATGGGCACTTGAATCCCGATTTCCCGACATTTACGAACAAAATCAAAATAATATTGATTATCAAAAAACATTTGGGTTACCACATAATCTGCACCTGCATCCACTTTTCTTTTTAAATTGATTAAATCCTCCTTCATGGTATCGGCTTCATAATGCTTTTCAGGATACCCAGCAACACCTATACAAAAATTCGTTGGAAAAGACTCTGTCTCCTCGTACAATAACTTTCCTTGATTCATTTTGGCAATTTGCTCAACTAATTCATTTGCATAAGCATGCCCTCCTTCCTTGGGGATAAAACGATCATTCCCCTTTTCAGAATCACCCCTTAAGGCCAAAATGTTTTCAATCCCTAAATAATGTAAATCGATTAAAAAATCTTCTGTTTCTTCCTGGCTAAAACCACCACAAATCACATGAGGAACAGCCTCCACCTGAAATTTTTGAATCAAAGCTGCACAAATACCTAAAGTACCTGGTCTTTTGCGAATAGGAATCCGTTTTAATTCCTGACCAACCAATTTTTCAATGTATTCTTCCCGATGGTAGGTAACCTCCACAAAAGAGGGATTAAATTCCATCAAGGGGTAAATATTGTCCAACAATTCATTTAAATTATGTCCCTTCATTGGAGGAATAATTTCTAATGAAAACAAGGTTTTTCCTGTAGAATCATTTATTTGATCAATAATCTTCATTTTAGGTATAATTTAAATTAGGATTTAACCAACGTTCCATTTCATCGAAAGAATAATTCTTTCGCTTGGCATATTCTTCTACTTGATCCTTGGATATTTTTCCTAATCCAAAGTATTTTGATTCAGGATGAGAAAAATAAAAACCTGAAACGGCGCTAGCTGGATACATGGCACAAGATTCCGTTAATTTTATTCCCGTATTTTTTTCAACATCTAATAACTCAAATAAGCGGATTTTCTCGGTATGATCCGGACAAGCCGGGTATCCAGGAGCCGGACGAATCCCCTGATATTTCTCTGAAATCAATTCCTCGTTACTATAATTTTCCTCCTTGGCATAGGCCCAATATTGTTTTCTTACTTTTTCATGCAACAATTCTGCAAAAGCCTCCGCCAATCGATCTGCTAGGGCTTTCACCATAATAATGGAATATTCGTCGTGATCCCTCTCATACTTTTCTATTAAATCCTCGATTCCAATTCCCGTTGTAACCGCAAATCCTCCAATATAATCAACCTTACCAGATTCTAAAGGAGCAACAAAATCAGACAAACATAAATTGGGTAAATTAGACGCTTTTTTACCTTGCTGCCTCAAGTGATGCAACCAAGTGGATGAATCAGAATTTTCGTCTCTTAATCTTAAAACATTTCCAGTGCCATCTTTTTGGGTGGACTCAAAATCATGCAAAATAATATCATCCCCAAAAGAATTTGCAGGAAAAAAACCAAAAGCTGCATTCGCCTTTAAAGATTTATTTCGAATAATCTCATTCAATAATTCTTGCGCATCCTTGAATAATTTCTTGGCCTCATCACCCACCACTGAATTTTCAAATATCTTGGGATATTTACCCGATAATTGCCAGGTAGAAAAGAAGGGTGTCCAATCGATATATTTAGCAATTTCTTCTAATGGATATTCTTTAAAATACTGAACCCCTAAAAATTCAGGCTCTTTTGGCTGAAATTCTTCCCAATTAATGGCTAATTTATTCGTTTGTGCTTCCTTTATAGAAAGATAATTCTTGTCGGATTGCTTGGAAGCATGAGCCTCTCTCATCAAGGCATATTCAGCCTTAATTTCCTTGAAAATCTCCTCTCGACTTAATTCAGATTGCAACAGTTTACCTGCCACTGGGACAGATCTAGAAGCATCCAATACATGGATCACTGGCCCCGAATAATGAGGATCTATTTTTACTGCAGTATGAATTCTTGAAGTAGTAGCCCCACCAATTAATAGCGGAATGGTAAAGCCTAATCGCTCCATTTCTTTTGCAACAAATACCATTTCGTCTAAAGAAGGAGTAATTAATCCAGATAAACCAATAATATCAACATCCCCTTCCTTGGCTTTTTCTAATATTTTATCGCAAGGCTGCATAACGCCCATATCAATCACCTCATAATTATTACAAGCCAATACTACACCCACTATGTTCTTTCCTATATCATGAACATCCCCCTTCACCGTAGCTAATAATATCTTTCCTGCTGAACTGTATTCTCCTCCAACCTTATTTGCTTCAATATAGGGTAATAAATAAGCTACGGCTTTTTTCATCACTCGAGCAGATTTTACTACCTGAGGTAAAAACATTTTTCCTTCCCCAAATAAATCGCCTACCACATTCATTCCATCCATCAAAGGTCCTTCAATCACTTCCAAAGGCTTATTTACTTTCAACCGTGCTTCTTCTATATCCTCATCAATAAATTCAGTAATTCCTTTAATTAAAGCATGCTCTAACCGTTTTTCAACAGTTTGATTCCGCCATTTATTGTCCGCAATTACCTCTTTCCCTTGTCCTTTAACACTTTCTGCTAATTGAATGAGTTTCTCTGTCGATTCCGGATTCCTATTTAAAATAACATCCTCACATAAATCTCTTAAAGGTTGTGAGATCTCATCATATACGCCCAATTGTCCGGCATTCACAATTCCCATATCTAAGCCCGATCGAATGGCATGATATAAAAAAACCGTATGCATCGCCTCTCTCACAACCTCATTTCCTCTAAAAGAAAAAGAAATATTGGAAACCCCTCCGGAAACCTTCACTCCTGGTAAATGCTGCTTGATCCATTGGGTCGCGCGGATAAAATCAACAGCATAATTATTATGCTCCTCTATCCCCGTCGCCACTGTTAAAATATTGGGATCAAAAATGATATCCGTCGGTTGAATCCCAACCTTTTCCGTCAGTATTTTATAAGCCCTTTCACAGATTTCTATTCTTCTTTCAAAATTATCCGCCTGCCCTTGCTCATCAAATGCCATGACAACAACTGAGGCACCATAGGCCTTAACTTTATTTCCTAATTCGATAAATTTCTCCTCCCCCTCTTTTAAGGAAATTGAATTTACAATAGATTTCCCCTGAACACATTTCAAACCAGCTTCAATTACCTCCCATTTTGAAGAATCAATCATGACAGGCACTTTGGCAATATCCGGTTCGGCCATCATGAGATTTAAAAATTTTGGCATCATTCTCACCCCATCAATCATTCCCTCATCCAAATTAACATCCAATACCTGAGCCCCATTCTCTACTTGATTACTCGCAATAGCAATTGCCTCCTCAAAATTCTCCTCTTTGATTAATCGAGCAAATTTTTTGGAACCTGTGACATTACATCGCTCTCCAATATTCACAAAATTGGTGAATTCATCAATTTCAAAAGGTTCTAATCCAGAAAGTTTTTGATTATTATTTCTCGGATTTTTCACATGCGGCTTATAGGTTTTGGCCCTTTCCGCAATTAATCGAATATGTTCGGGCGTCGTTCCACAACAACCTCCAATAATGTTGACCATCCCCTCCTGAAAAAATCCATCAATAATATTAACCATCTCTTCTGCCGTTTGGTCATATTCCCCCATCTCATTGGGTAATCCTGCATTCGGATGGGCCGAGATATAAAAAGGAGCTTTTTGAGATAATGTCTGAACATATGGCCGCATTAAATCTGCCCCCAAAGCACAGTTGATCCCAACGGATAATAATGGCATATGAGAAACAGATACCAAAAAGGCCTCTGTGGTTTGTCCTGATAAGGTTCTCCCTGAGGCATCGGTTATCGTACCAGAAACCATGATTGGACAATATTCTTGTTCGGGTCTTTCCTTAAAATAAGTATCTATGGCCATTAAGGCTGCCTTGGCATTCAAGGTATCAAAAACTGTCTCAACCATCAATAAATCTACTCCACCTTGTACCAAACCATCAATTTGCTCGTAATAAGCTGCTACCAATTCATCAAAAGAAATAGCTCTATAGCCGGGGTCATTCACATCCGGGGAAAGGGATAGTGTCTTGTTTGTCGGACCGATAGACCCCGCTACAAATCGTGGTTTTGTGGGGTCCAATTCGGAAAATTTATCAGCAACCTCTCTGGCAATTTTGGCAGATTCATAATTCAATTCAAAAACTAATTCTTCCAACTGATAATCAGCCATAGAAATAGACGTACTGTTAAATGTATTGGTCTCAATAATATCCGCGCCTACCTCTAAATATTTCTGATGAATCTCCTGAATAATTTTAGGTTGCGTCAGGGATAATAAATCATTATTTCCCTTCAATGGCGAACCATAATCCTTGAACCGCTCCCCACGATAATCCTCTTCTGTTAAACGATAGGTCTGAATCAGCGAGCCCATCGCACCATCAAGAACCAAAATCCGCTCCTTAATTATCTCAAATATTTTATGTTGATTCATTCTATTAATCCCTTCTGTTTTAATTTCTCTAAATCTTCTGGGTGATCGATGCCAAAAGATTCCTTATCTGTAATACCTGTTTTAATTTGATAACCATTCTCTAGCCAACGAAGTTGTTCCAAAGATTCCGCTCTCTCCAAATCAC
This sequence comes from uncultured Cytophagales bacterium, assembly GCA_964645295.1. Taxonomy (GTDB): domain Bacteria; phylum Bacteroidota; class Bacteroidia; order Cytophagales; family Spirosomataceae; genus CAZVFE01. Next base: position 9,414 of record CAZXZK010000066.1, read on the forward strand.
TAGGCTCTAATTTTACTAATTCTAATAATATCTCTTTCTTAAAAGCATATACGCCAATATGATGGTAGTACTGAATACTTGTTGAAGGATTTCTCTGGAAAGGTATCGGATACCTTGAAAAATACAAAGCATTTCCCTGTTTATCCACCACCACCTTAGGCTTATTTATATCGTCAATTAAATCCATATCTTCGATCTTTTCATCTTAACTTAGATTCCATTTTAGAAATCTGGGCTTTAATATTCTTATTAGAAAATTTTACTTTTAACATTTCTTCAAAAACTTTTTCAGCTATTTCCCTATCA
>CAZXZK010000066.1:9729-12264 GCA_964645295.1 uncultured Cytophagales bacterium
CGATCTTTTTAATCAAAGTGGCAATGGCAGGTTTTGTTTTCAATAAATCAATCAAAACAATTAATTGATCTTTTTGTACAAAGGGCTCATCCCCTTGAACATTAACAACATATTCAAAATCTTGCTCTAAATGGGCTACTACCTCACCACAACGATCTGTTCCACTTAAATGCTGGTCCGAGGTCATCATTACCTCCCCACCAAAGCTTTTTACATGTTGATAGATTCGATTATCATCCGTAGCCACCAATACCCGCTCAAATACCCCAACAGATCTCACCTGCTCATAGGTTCTTTGTATCATGGATTTCCCCGCAATATCCACCAAAGGCTTTCCAGGAAAGCGTTGAGAAGCATAACGAGAAGGAATTATTGCAATTATTTTCAAGATTTTTGATTTCAAACTACAAATTTCGCATTATATTTTATATTTTTCTGAAATTCCTGCAAGAAATTCAAATTTTTATGTTTAAAAACGTTTATTCAAAAGATATTATTCAAATAATTCAAAAGATTCATTTTTTCGAATCAAATAAAATAAATTATCTACTTATCTCAGTTTCGCATAAAAACGGTTTTGAACATCATCTCCTTAATATAAGCACCCTATCCGAAGAAAAGATTTCACTTCCAGAAAATTTTTCCCAAGCCCACCTGATAAACCTTACAAAGAATTCACTCCTATTTGGCATTTATGAGCCAGATGCAATCGACCAACCCAAGGATTTTTTTGAATTTAACCACCCTAAATTAAAAGAATTACAAATTGATATAAAAGATTTAAAAAACCCACACCATTACCCGAAAGACCATCTCCACTTTAAAACATTTCAAGATTTTTTTGAAAAGAAATGGAATATTCAAATTGATCATGCCATAGAATACCTAGAATTTAAAAATACCCTCATTTTTTCTTATTATCTTTGTGCAGATAAAAAAGAAAATAAATTAATCGTTTGTAATCTTAATTTTGAAATTATTCATCAAGAAAATTTGACAAATAACAATCTTATTGGTTACTTAACGTTCCAAATTTATAAGAACTTTTTAGTGTATATAAAAAATAAAAGACAACTTGAAATTTATGAAATCTCTTAAAATTTGTTTACTCCTTTTTATTGGATTAATTAGCCTCCAAACAAGCCAGGCTAATTCCTTGGATTCATTGGGCCTAAAAAAAGAAAATAATATCACTTTTTTAGTTTATAAGGTAGAAGCTTCAGAGGTTTTATTCAATATCCTTCAAAAATATAATATTTCCTTCAAGGAATTTAAGCAATATAATCAGTTTACTGAATTACCTTTAAAGGAAGGTGATATTGTTTTCGTTCCTTTGCATTATTTAGAGGAAAAAGCTCCAGAACTGACACTGATTAAAAAACCGGAAGAGCAAGGGCCTAAAACCCATACGGTTGAACCTAACCAAGGTCTTCTAACCGTTGCCAACCTCTATAAGGTCACCATGCAACAAATTCGTGATTGGAATCATTTGAGTTCAGACAAATTAAATCCAGGCCAAAGCCTAATTGTAGAGGAACCTCAAAAACCCATCCAAGAAAATACTCCAACGAGTGCGGTGGAAAAATTCAATAATAAAAAAGTCGTTGAAATAGGTATTGCAGAATTAATTGAAGTACCCGATAATTCAGGAAAATTTTTGGCACTTCATAAAAATGCCCCAGCAGGAACTTCCATACTTGTTACTAACCTAGCCAATAAGGAAAGTATTTGGGTCAAAGTGGTAGGAAAACTTCCAAATGACGGCTCTAAAACCATCATTAAAATGTCCCCTAAAGCATTTGAAAAACTCAATGCGGTGGATAAAAGAATCCGAGTTGAAACCAGTTATTTAATGCCTTAAGATGCCCAGAAAAAAAAGAAAAATTACCTTTAGTAATATTGTTTTTGAAATTCTATTCACCCTATCTTATCCCTTCTTAGCCGTTTTTTCGGCTTTGGTAACGGCCTTAGTTTGGTTCTTTTCTCTATTTTCCAGAATCTTTAATCGTATTTTAAAAAAATGAATCAAAAGGTCAAAGAATTATTAGACCTTCGGGTAGAGAAATATAATCAACCCGCCTTTATCCAGCCAGATCCTATCGCAATCCCTCACCTCTTTTCAAAAAAAGAAGATATTGAAATTATGGGCTTTTGGATAGCGATGCTTGCCTGGGGACAAAGAACCACCATCATCAATAATGGTAAGAAATTGATTGAATTAATGGATGGAGCGCCCCATGATTTCATTCTCAACCATCAGGAATCAGATTTAAAAAGATTTGAAACCTTCAAACATCGAACCTTCCAATTCCCAGATACCCTTTATTTTTTATCCTTTTTTAAATTCCATTATCATAAGTTTGATAGCTTGGAAGAAGCATTTTTACCTAAAAATGCCGACTATTCAAATTCTACGGAAAATCATTTAAATCACTTCTATGAATATTTCTTTGCTTTGGAATTTTTCCTCGAAAGAACTCGGAAACACATTGCCTCTCCGGCCAAAAACTCCGCTTGTAAAAGATTGAACATGTT
>CAZXZK010000067.1:0-6415 GCA_964645295.1 uncultured Cytophagales bacterium
GCGGAATTTAGAGAAATTGAAATTCCAATCATTGACCCCAGAGAAGGAGATGAGTTGAAATCTCCTTTTGGAGAAAAATTTATGAATATTGTTAAATTAGGAGCTGGAAATTATGGTCATACGATGTTTAATGGTCATATTGGTTTTAATCCTAACCCAAATCAATTTAGAGGATTATATATGAACCATAACGGAAATAGAAAAGGACCGGATAATTCCATTTATTCTCGAAGAAATGATCAAGAATTAAGGATTTATTCAAAGTCCTTTACTGAAAAATATCTATTAAATGGTTCGATTGGCTATCGTAATCTGAGTTCCAATTATTACGGAAGAGACTTTATTCCAGGTACAGCAGATAAAGATGCTTATTTAATCAATTATGAGAAATTTAACTATACCGGAGAAATTTCCAATGCCGTTTTGGATTCAAAAATTGATTATCATGGTAAATCTGCCCTTACCTTTACACAAAGTAATAATTTAAATAAAGAATGGGTTTGGAATAGTGAAATAAAAGGGGTGATGAAATTGAATAATGAATTCAATGCCAATTTAGAAGCGGATATGATTTTATCAGAATTTACCTCTTCTTCCATTAATAATCGCCGACAATTATACCGAATTCAACCTAATTTTAGCTATAATGCGAATGGCTTAGCCGTTAGTGGTGGTTTAAATGTTTTGAATGAAAAAGATAATTTATTAGGATTAAATTCTACCAATTGGTACCCTCAATTGAAAGTAGATTATAAGGCCCTGGATTTTCTTCACGTTTTTGTTGGTTTAGATGGGGATACCCACTTTAATAGTTTTGTCTCAAATAGTTTTGAAATGCCATGGTTTTCAAGAAACTTGGATTTGAAAAATACCAAAGAAACCTTACATGTATTTGGAGGAATCAAAGGATCCAATGAAAAAAACCTCGATTACGAATTAAAATTAAGTTATTCAGAATTTGAAAATATGGCCTTCTGGGTTCCTAGTGTAGCCGATACCTCTCAATTTGAAATTCTTTATGACGGAAATAAAGATCAAAAAGTTCAAGTATTTGGTGTTTCCGGACAAGTTAATTATCAGGTTAATGAACGCTATCTATCGGTCTTAAGATTCAGTTATAATAATTATCAAAATTTAGCCCTTGTGACAAGACCTTTCTCTCGGCCATTATTCAATCTCTCATTCCTAAATTCTATTCAATTTAGGGATCGAATTATTATTTCACCAGATTTATATTATATTAGTGGTTTATATGGATGGCGTCCACAAGTTGGAGAAATTGTCAAAATGGATGATATCGTGGATTTAAATTTGAAAGTCAATTATTTAATTACGAAAAAATTTAATTCCTTTGTTCAAATAAATAATATATTAGGAAAGCAATACCAGCGTTATTTAAATTATCCGGTACAAGGATTAAATTATTCGGTGGGCTTATCCTATTCTTTTTAAAGAATTAAAATGGAAATAAATCAAATCATTAACCTAATTGAAGATTTACTTATTGAGCATAATTATATTACTGTGCCTCAATTTGGTGGATTTGTGGTTCGTGAAATTGATTTTGAATTAGATTCTGAAAATAAAATACAACCAAGAAAAAGAATCATTGCCTTCAATAAAAAATTAAGAAGTGATGATGGCCTCTTGGTAACAGAAATCAGTTTAAGAGAGAATATTTCTCAGAAAAAAGCAGTAAAAATTGTTGAATCCTTCTCCAAGAAATTATTCTTTTTATTAAATAATAATCAACAACTACACTTCGGTAATTTAGGTGAATTTATCGTGAATAAAGAGGGTAATTTGATATTTTATCCGAATGAAACAAATAATCTAGATAAATCGATGTTTGGCCTAGGGGCAATATCTTTGGGTAAAGGTCAACCAATATCATCCAGCCAGGAGGTTGTAAAAGAAGAGGCTCCCGTCATTCCAATGCATCCCCTAGCTCATAGCATAGAAAAAACAGAGGAAGAAGTTGAATTAGAAGAAGAATTAGAAAAAAATAGTTTTTCCTATAATCCATATTGGGCTGCTAGTATAGCCTTTATTCTGGGTTGTTTATTTACCTTTATTTTAACAGAACCAAGTGTGAAAACCTGGCAATCCAGTTTTAGTCCCTTAGAACTTTTCCATTTTGAAACGAGTGAAGTGGGAATGGAGATGAGCGAAGAGGGAGGAGTGAATAATAAAGAGGGAGGAGCGGTAGACGCGCTGGCGCTGGGAGGAGGAAATAGTGAAGCGGGAAGAGGGAAGAGGGAAGAGGAAACAGAAAAGAGCAAAGATGGAATAGAGATGAGCGAAGAGATTAAAACAAATCCATTTTATTTAATTGGTGGTAGTTTTCAAACCATGGAATATGCTGAATTAGGTGTTAAAGAACTTAAAGCCAAAGGATTTGAAGGAAGAATTTTGGAAAGAAAAAATGATAATGAAAATTATCGAATTGCCATTGATGGAGCAAATACTCTAAAAGAAGCAGAAGAAAAAATAGGTATTTACCAAGCAAAAGGGCAATCCGTTTGGGTTCTTAAATATTGATGAGAAATGAATCAAGTTTTTGATAAAAATTTTGAAAGAAATAATCGATTAAAAGCATTAGGATATACGATATTGGTCAATGCTGCCTTGTTTTTTATTCTCATTACAGTGAATGTTTGGGTGGATGACCCAAAAATGGAAATGGCTGCTGGAGGCTTTGAAATTAATTATGGGGATAGCAATGTTGGATTTGGAGATGTTGAGAGCATGAATTCTCCGAATGATAATGATGCCAATGATACAGAAAGTATCGAAGAAACAGCTGAATTACCTAAACCACCTAAAGCGGTTAAAGAATCCGCTTTAATTAGTTCAAAAGAAAAAAGCCCTGTAAAAATTTCGGAAAAAGAGGCGACAGAAAATATTGATCAAAGCGCAGATTTAAAGGTAAAGGAGGATGTAAAACCCGTTAAAAAGGAACCTGTTATCAATAAAAATGCTTTATTTAAATCAAGACCAAAAAGAAGCGGTAATTCAAATGGGGATGATCCGGGGACGACAGGGGATAAAGGTCAGCAAGACGGCAACATCAATAATAATGGATTATATGCAGGGCCAAAGGGTAAATTTGGAGGCTCTGGTGGGGGAGACGGCGGCGGAGAAGGTCTGGCCTTAAATTTAGTAGGTTGGAAATTAAAATCAGCACCCATTGTCAATGATAATTCATCTGAAACAGGAATAATTAAATTTTCTATTAAAATTGATGATTCTGGAAATATTATCTCCTTACAGACCGTTGAAAGCACTTTATCCGTTTCAGTAAGTAAAAAATACAAGGATGCCGTAGCAAAACTTAAATTTATTCCTACTTCCGGGGGAGTAAGAGTTTCCATATCCAGTGGTATCATTGTTTTTAATGTAAAAGCGAGATAATCTAATCCATGTTTTCAAGTTTCTCAGAAGTTACGGAATTTCTGTATAATCAATTGCCTTATTTTCAAAAACAAGGACAATCGGCTTATAAACCAGGCTTAAAAAATATTGAAAATCTTTGTGAATTGAGGGGAAATCCTCAAAATACGTACAAAACCATTCATATTGCTGGTACCAATGGAAAAGGTTCCAGTTCACATATGGTTGCCTCTATTTTACAAGAATCAGGATATAAAGTTGGCCTTTACACCTCCCCACACCTAAAAAGTTTTACAGAAAGAATTAAAATTAATGGGAAGGAGGTATCCAAAAAATGGATAATCAACTATGTAAATACCCATTTGGAAAAAATCCACGAGATTAAACCCAGTTTTTTTGAATGGGCAGTAGTCATGGCTTTCGATTATTTTAAAGAAAATAAGGTCGATTATGCGGTAATTGAGGTCGGCCTGGGTGGAAGATTAGATAGTACGAATATCATACAACCAGAGATTTGCTTAATTACGAATATTGGATTTGATCATGTTGAAATATTGGGTGATAGCCTAGATAAGATTGCCTATGAAAAAGCGGGGATCATTAAAAATGAAATTCCAGTATGTATATCTGAATATAATTCAGAAACCAAGCCGGTTTTTATAGCAAAGGCTAAACAGGAGAATGCCCCAATAGAATTTGCATCAGATAATTTTGAAATTATCCAGACAAAAGCGGCAAAAAAATACCAAAAGATTCATATTCGAAAAAATGAAACAAAAAAAGAATTTAAAATTAAATTGGGTTTATTAGGAAATTATCAGGCCTATAATTGCAGAGGTGTTCTTGCTTTAATCGAGAAATTTGAAAAGACCCAGGGGATAAAAATCAAGAAAAAAGATCTATTAAATGGATTTAAAAATGTTTTATTAAATACTAATTTCAAAGGTAGATGGCAAGAATTGAATCATAAACCAATGATAATAGCTGATACAGCACATAATATTGATGGGATTAAAATTCTTGCTAAACAAATTAAATTTTATCCAGCCAAAAACAAATATATTTTATTTGGAATATCGAGAGATAAATTAAAAAAAGAAATCATTGAACAATTGGAAGAATTAGAATCTAATATAATTCTAATTGGAGGAAAAAATGAGCGATTAGTACCTTTCGGTGAACTTCAGGATTTTTTTAACCAAATTACTAATAAATCGTATATTGGTTATCCTAATGTAAATTTGGCACTTAAAAAAGTCAAAAAATTAGCCAATAAAAAGGATTTAATCATCATTTGCGGAAGTAATTTTATTATAGCAGAAATTAATCAATTATAGGGTTTGTCGAGGAAAAAATCAGTAAAATATCAAATTGCCAAGGAGTTAAATCGGATAATTCAAGATCCCAAACCCTTTTATTTCCAATCGAAAGGAAATTGGAAAAGAGGCTATTTTAAAAATAATCATGATTTAGTGGTGGAATTAGGTTGTGGAAAGGGAGAATATTCGAATGGATTAGCGCGATTTTTTCCAAAAAAGAATTTTTTAGGGGTCGATATAAAAGGGGATCGTTTAGTAGCAGGGGGCATGGTAGCAGAAAAAGAAGGATTGAATAATGTGGCATTTTTAAGAATTCCCCTATCTAGGATGGAAGATTTTTTTGAAGAGGAAGAAATTGATGAAATCTGGATAACTTTTCCAGATCCTCGACCAAAAGATCGAGATGAGAAAAAGCGTTTAACCAATCCGTATTTTTTAGAGAAATATGGAAAATTACTAAAAAAAGGAGGGGTTCTTCATTTAAAAACAGATTCTGAAAGTTTATTTGAATATAGTTTAGAAATATTGGAAGGACTTAAACTAGATTGGCGAATTGAAAAACTCACCCGAGATTTATATCAAAGTCCTTATTTAAATGACCATTATGGAATAAAAACACGTTTTGAGGGAATATTCTCAGAGAAAGGTTATTCCATCAAATACTTGTCTATAACGAAAATATAATTTGGATAAATCTAAGATAAATGGTACTTTTGCACCATAAAAATTAATCCAAATTAAATTTTAAAATGAAAAAAATTAAAGTAGCCATCAATGGTTTTGGAAGAATCGGTAGATTAACGTTCCGTCGCTTATTAGAAAAAGAAAACGTAGAGATTGTCGCAATTAATGACCTGACTGATAATGCAACCTTAGCACATTTATTGAAATATGATTCTGTACACGGAAGATTCAATGGAACAATTAGTTCAGATGATTCTTCAATTACAGTAAATGGAAATAAAATTTCTTGTTTTGCAGAAAGAGATCCAAAATTACTTCCTTGGGGGAAATTAGGGATTGATGTTGTATTAGAGTCAACTGGTCGTTTTGTGGATGAGGCAGGAGCAGGACAACATTTAACTGCTGGAGCTCGTAAAGTAATAATTTCAGCACCTGCGAAGGGAAATGTACCTACAGTGGTATTAGGAGTTAATGATGATACTTTAACAGATGATATGACCATTATTTCAAATGCATCCTGTACAACCAACTGTTTAGCTCCAATGGCTAAAGTATTGGATGATAATTTTGGAATTGAAAAAGGTTTTATGACGACGGTTCATGCTTATACTGCTGATCAGAATTTACAAGATGCACCTCATTCTGATATGAGAAGAGCAAGAGCGGCAGCTTATTCCATAGTTCCTACTTCAACAGGGGCTGCCAAAGCAGTAGGTTTAGTTTTACCACATTTAAAAGGAAAACTAGATGGAAATGCCATGCGTGTACCTACACCAGATGGTTCAGTAACTGATTTTACCGCAATTTTAAAGAGAGATGTGACAGTAGATGAGGTAAATGCAGCAATGAAAGCAGCTTCTGAAGGTCCGATGAAAGGAATTTTAGAATTCGTTACCGACGAAATCGTGTCAATTGATATCATAGGTAATCCTCATTCAAATATCTTCGATTCTAAATTAACCTCTGCAATGGGGAATATGGTAAAGGTGGTAGGATGGTATGATAATGAGTATGGTTAT
>CAZXZK010000067.1:6425-7026 GCA_964645295.1 uncultured Cytophagales bacterium
TCTTCTCGTGCTGCAGATTTAATTGCAAGAGTCGGATAATTTTGCTTTTATAATTATTAAGGTTAAAGCCTAGGACTTATTTCCTAGGCTTTTTTTTTGTTAAGAGGAAAGAGGGGAAGAGCGGCAGTCGAACTGCGGCAGTCGCGCTAGGGGAAAGGGCAGGGGCTAGCCTAAAAAATCAAGGATAACATTTGTAAATTATATATTTATCTTTTTTGCTAATTATTTACAAAAATAAATAGCCGATTTGACTAAAAAACTGATTCAAATTACCCGTAAATTGAGGTAGGGTGCGTGTAAGAAAATTCAGGGCTGACATTTTGTCTCTTGTCTTTTTTGCTAATTAAAATCGATAAAATTATACAAAATAAAATTTGGTATAATTTTATAACTACTTATTATTCAGTTGATTATATATTTAAAGTTTAAGTTAAATTAAACTTAATTTCAATTTTGGGTAATTGTATTTTTCAAGGATGGCTAAAATAAATAGAGAAAAAGGAAGGATAATTTCCATGAATCTGTATTAAGCCTTATCTTTGTAGCATTATTTTGACTATAAAATTTATTTAAAGTGAAAGATTTAATATTAAAGGCCTGG
>CAZXZK010000067.1:7036-12083 GCA_964645295.1 uncultured Cytophagales bacterium
TTTTAATTGAAGCGGTTGAAAAGGTGGTTGAGTTAGTGGATAAGGGTGAATTACGAGTAGCAGAGCCATTAGAAAACGGTGATTGGCAGGTAAATGAATGGGTGAAAAAGGCGATTGTAATGTATTTCCCTATCAGACAGATGGAGGTTCAGGAAGTTGGTATCTTTGAATACCATGATAAAATGGCTTTAAAATCAAATTATAAGGACTTGGGTGTACGTGTTGTACCTCCGGCAGTAGCTCGATATGGTGCTTATTTATCGAAAGGAACGATATTAATGCCATCTTATGTAAATATTGGAGCCTATGTAGATGAAGGCACGATGGTAGACACCTGGGCTACGGTAGGATCTTGTGCACAAATCGGTAAAAATGTCCATTTGTCAGGAGGAGTTGGAATTGGTGGAGTACTGGAACCCCCACAGGCAGCACCGGTAATTATTGAGGATGGAGCCTTTATTGGGTCAAGATGTATTGTGGTAGAAGGAGCAAGAATTGGTAAAAAAGCGGTTTTAGGAGCAGGAGTTACCATTACTGGTTCTTCTAAGATCATTGATGTTAGTGGCGATGAGCCTGTTACCTATATAGGGTATGTTCCGGAGAATTCAGTGGTGATTCCAGGATCTATTTCCAAAAAATTTCCAGCAGGCGAGTTTAACGTCCCATGTGCACTAATCATTGGTAAAAGAAAAGAATCAACAGATTTAAAAACATCTTTAAATCAAGCACTAAGAGAGAATGATGTAGTAGTTTAAATCATTAATTAAACGTAAATTTATACCCGATAGGCTATTTTAACCTGTCGGGTATTTTTATTAATATGGAAACAGCAATCGAATTAGGTAAATATAATCGTTTAAGAGTCATTAAACAGGTAGAATTTGGAATGTATTTAGACGGTGGATTAGACGAAATTCTCATCCCAAACCAATATATTCCAGCGGATACTAAGGTCGATGATTATATAGAAGTATTCTTATACCGAGATTCCGAAGATCGTATCATTGCCACAACCCTTACACCTTATGCTCAAATCAATGAATTTGCGTATCTGAAGGTAAAGCAAATCAATGAAAAAGGAGTATTCCTAGACTGGGGTTTAATGAAAGACTTATTAGTACCGTTTGGACAACAAACTCATAAGATGGTTGAGGGGCGGTCTTATCTAGTCTATGTCTATAAAGATGAGCAAACCGATCGGATCGTTGCATCAGCCAGAATTGAACGTTTCTTTCCATTATTTGAAGATGAGGCTGAGAATCTTGTAGAAGGACAACGAATCGAAGTAATTCCTTTTCAGGTCACAGATTTGGGTTATAAATGTTTAATTAACAAATGTAAAATTGGACTTTTATTCAAAAATAAAGTGTTTACAAAACTAAATTTAGGTGAGTCTATTTTGGTTTACATTTCTAAAATTCGACAAGATGGGAAAATTGACTTAAGTTTACAATTGGAACATTTTGATCGGATCCAAGATCAAATAAACAAGGTATTGAATAAATTAAAAGATTCAAATGGCGTTTTGTATCTCCATGATAAGAGTACGAGTGAAGACATCCTATACCATCTTTCTATGTCTAAAAAAGATTTCAAAAAAGCGATTGGTATTTTATACAAAAATAAACAAATTAAGATTGACTCTGACAGAATTTTCCTTTTGTAAAGGAAATATTTTTACAAAAGTAAATTGCATTTTTAAAAGTTATTTATATTTTTGTAAACACATTTAGTTTACAATAATAAAATGAATTTAACCGAAAAGATAGAATTGTTAATCAGGCGAAAGCAATTGACACCTACCCAATTTTCAGAATTGATTGGAATACCACGTTCAAATGTATCTCATATATTATCTGGAAGAAATAAGCCAAGTCTAGATGTGGTTCAACGGATTTTAAATGCTTTTCCTGAGATCATAGCAGAATCTTTATTATTTGAAGATAGAAACTTAGCTTTTGATGAATCTTATGGAATATCTTCTCCTACTCAAAAGACAGAGGAGATTAAGTCTTCTTTGGAAGAAAAAAAGACGGCAGTCCAACAAACAAATTTATTTGACCCTGAAATTCCTAGCCCGCGAGAATCGAATAAAAATAATTTAGTGGATAAGGCTACGGAAAATCCGATTCTCAAGCCGACTGAAAAAAATGGTGAAAATTTAGAAAAAGAATCGATAGCCAATCATCCTACCACTACTACTAACCAAAGCATAGAACTACCTTCTAAGGTAAGTTCACATGTTTACAAGAAAATAGAAAGAGTCATTATTTTTTATTCGGATGGGACCTTCTCAGAATCTAGGCCAAGTTCTTAATTTTTAATAGGAGTTTTCAACAATTTATCCACAGGTGTGGACAAATGTTATTATTAAAGGGAGTATTATATTTTTTTTAAATTATTTCCACAAAATTATTCCTTGAATCCACATAAATTGTTTATAAGATGTGGAAAACTAATCCATAATTTTTAATTTTTTTTGGTTAAATTGAGGAATATTGACTATTTGAGAAAAAAAATATAAGGCATGGATAAAATTGATTCTTTAAACCAGGTAGCAAAATTTCATCGCACTTTCGGTGCACCCGTTTTAGATCGTCCGATTATTCCCGATAAAAATCGTTGTGAACTGAGGGTCAGTTTATTACAAGAAGAATTAAATGAATTAAAGGAAGCCATTGAAAACAAGGATTTAGTAGAAGTTGCTGATGCCTTATGCGATCTTCAATACGTACTTTCTGGGGCCGTATTGGAATTTGGTTTAGGTGAAAAATTTGTTGAATTATTCAATGAGGTTCAACGGTCCAATATGTCGAAAGCCTGTTCATCTAAACAAGAGGCAGAGGCTACCGTAAAACATTATCAGGATAAGGACGGTACAGAGGCTGAAATTAAGCAAGATGGGGACATTTATAAGGTCTATCGAGTTTCTGATAATAAGGTTTTAAAATCAATTAACTATTCTCCTGCAGATTTAAAATCGATATTAGAAAAATGACACGAATTTTACTCATTGAAGACGAGGTAAAGACGGTTCAATCCTTGAAATTAGGATTGGAGGAAAATGGTTTTGAGGTTGATGTGGCATATGATGGTCAATTAGGTAAACAATTGGCTTTAAGGAATATTTACGATTTAATTGTTTCCGATTTAATTATTCCTGGGATTAATGGATTGACACTCTGCAGAGAATTACGCCAAGAAGGGTTGGAGACACCCATCTTGATGCTAACAGCCTTAAATTCTACCGAAGAAAAGATACAAGGATTGGAGGCAGGAGCAGATGATTATTTGGGTAAGCCATTTGATTTTATGGAATTCATGGCCAGGGTAAAAGCTTTATTGAGACGTTCTCAAAAGAGTCTTAAAGAAACAAATAAACTGGTATTTAAGGATTTAGAAATGGATTTAGATAATCGGACTGTCCACAGAAACCAATATTTGATTAATTTAACAGTTAAGGAATTTCAATTATTAGAATATTTATTAAGGAATCAAGGAAAGGTCATTTCAAAATCAGAAATTGCCGAGAAAATTTGGGAAATGGAAGAGGAGAATACGAATTTAATTGAGGTTTATGTCAATTATTTGCGAAAAAAAATAGACAAAAACTTTGAGGAGAAATTAATTCAAACTCAGTTTGGGATGGGTTACGTTCTTAGATCTGAATTAAATGCAAATTAGAAGTAAACTTACCTTACAGTTTGCCATTGTGGTATCAACCATTTTATTGGTTTCTTACTTTTTTATCTATTTATTTTTTCGTCAGAATTTAGAGGATAATTTTTATGGTAGGCTAAGGGCAAAGGCTAATGCTACTGCGGAATTATTGGTAAATTTAGATAATTTTGAGAGTAATCGCTTGCTTCGAATCAGAGATAATTCCAATAAAGATTTATTGTTTAATCAAAATATTTGGGCCTATGATGCCTGTTTTGAGAAAATTTATCAAGCCAATGATACCATTAATTTAACCATCGATGTTCCTCTTATTCAAGAAGTGAATGATAAAAAAGAATTGAGATTTGAGAGGGGAAATATGCAAATATTGGGACTTATTTACCAAACCCCCCAGGGGAATCTCATTTTATTCACTGGGGCTGTGGATCAATATTCGGATGAGACAATTAAATTTCTACAAAATGTATTAATTATTTTATATTTCTTAATCATCATAATTGTAGTGGGGTCGGGTTATTTATTTGCAGGAGCGGCCTTAAATCCTATTTCTAATATCATTAAACAGGTAAATCGATTATCGGCGAATAAACTAGAGGAAAGGCTTTCAGAAAGTAAGAATGCGGATGAAATAGGGAAAATGATCAATACCATTAATGAATTATTAGGAAGAATTGAGCAAGCTTTTAATCTGCAAAAAATCTTTATTTCCAATGTCTCGCATGAATTAAAGAATCCTTTAACAAAAATATCTGCTCAATTGGAGGTGGCATTACTCAGTAAAAGGGAAAGTGAAGATTATATTAAGACCATTGAGTCTGTTTTGGAGGATACTAGAGAATTGGCCAAGATTACGGAATCCTTATTAGAACTCAATAAGATTCGGATTACAGACTATATCCGCCATTTCAAACCCATTAGAATAGACGAATTATTATTAGAGGCGCGTTTAAATGTGCTTAAATTAGATAAAACCTATAAAATATCCATTCATGTTGATTCTTTGCCGGAAAACGAGGAATTAATGATGGTCTATGGGGAGGAAAATCTATTAATCACGGCCTTTAAAAATCTTATGGAAAATGCCTGTAAGTTTTCTTTTGATCAAAAGGCTGAGGTTGAAATTAAAATTGATCAAGAAAAAAATCAGATTTTAATTGAAATAGTGAATCATGGAAAAGGAATTCCCAAGGGGGATTTAAAGCATATTTTCGAACCATTTTTTCGATCTGAAAAAACGGCTAATACCAAAGGCTATGGCATTGGTTTATCCTTGGTAGAGAAAATCATGGAGATTCATCAAGCCACTATCAGCGTGGAATCCATAGAAAATCTAAAAACCATTTTTCGAGTTGAATTAAGAAACAGA
>CAZXZK010000068.1:0-11664 GCA_964645295.1 uncultured Cytophagales bacterium
TACAGACGGCGATGGCTTACCAGATTACCGCGATTTAGATTCGGATAATGATGGATTTAGCGATGAGGAGGAAAAGGGATCCAATGGAGATAATCCTCGTGATTCAGATGGTGATGGAATACCAGATTATAGAGAAGTTGATTCGGATGGAGATGGAATTTTGGATAATGAAGAAGATTCATTAGAAAACGGAGATTTGGCTGATTGTGATAATGACGGTATTCCAAATAGATTGGATGATACTTTATGTGAGGTTTATTTACCACAAGGGATTTCTCCAAACGGGGATGGTATTAATGATACGTTAATTATTCCTGGAATAGCTAGAAGAGGGGGTTCAATTACCATCTTCAATAGATGGGGAGCTGTGGTATATGAAAATCAAAATTACCAAAATGAGTGGAATGGACAAACCAATACTGGATATAAGGTTCTAGAAGCGGATAATTTGCTTCCAGACGGGGTGTATTATTATATCCTAAATCTTAATGATGGTCAAAAGGTTGGAACCTATGTTCAATTAAATAGAATTCGTTAATTAAAGAGATGTACATAAAAATGAAAAATTTAAATAAATTTATTTTACTAACTGTCGTAGGTTTTATCAGTAGTTTAGTTAACGAATCTTTTGGACAATCTGATCCAATTATTGGGCTTTACCGATTCAATCCACAGTTTGTAAGTCCGACGAATGCCGGATTTGAGGAAAATAATCGAATAAATCTTTCCTATAGAAATCAATGGGCTAATTTAGAGGGAACACCCGTGACCTTTGGTATGACTGCCAATATTAAATGGAAGGAGAATAAGGGTTTGGGTGTAAATATAATATCTGATCAAATTGGGCCTTATAATTTAAGTTTGGTTCAAGGGGATTTTGCTTATCACGCTCAATTGAGCGAAGAATTGTATTTATCCACTGGTTTAAGGTTGGGAGCAGGAAATTATTCTTATAATTTTGATGGTCGATTAATAGATCCAAATGATCCTAACTTTAGTAGTGAAATATCAAATGGATTAAGACCTTTAATTGGATGGGGTGTACAATTAGCTAAAAAAGATCAAGGGTTTTTCATCAGTTTTTCTCAACCAAGAATTACCAGATTTAAACTAGGGGAGGATGTTGAGAATGGGTTTAGAGATATTACTTATTCTTATTTGATGTCTGGAACTAAAATAGCTTTAGGAAATGAAGTTAGCACAAAAAGAGGAAGATATCGTAGTCTGACAATCTATCCAAGTATTTTATTTAGAATTGCTAAGGACGTACCATTGAGTACAGATATTAATTTGAATGCTAATTTAAAGGGATTAGTAGATATTGGAGGAAGTATTCGATTAAATGATTCTTATGGCATAAGATTAGGCGTTCAGGCGACCAATCGAATTTATGTAGGATATTTGTATGAAATACCAAGTTCTTTATTAAGTAATATTGTCGGAGCGACCAATGAATTTGCTTTGAGATATAGTTTTTAATTATAAAGTGTAAAAAAAAAAAAATTAATATATTATTTTAAAAATTATTTTATTTTGGTATGAGATATTATATAGTTGTTATTTCTTTTTTATTTTTCCATAATAGTTTTTCGCAAACTTGTCCAAGTATTTCATTAAATAATGGTAATGGTGCCGACTCAGATTGTCCAAGTTCTGGAAATGGAGACTCCAATTGGAATCTTTCACATTTTTCTGGAAAGTTAACCTTTACCTATAATGCTTCAGATATTTCAGGAAATTCAAATACAATCCCTTCCTTTGATAATATACTTTTTAACGGGCTACCCATTGTAGAACAATATTTTAATAGTGGGACAACAATTTTTGGATTTAGTAACAATTATGATGGAGGTTCTAATACTTCTAAAATTTGTTATAGTTCTTCTAAATATCCTGCATTAACAAAAGAAAACGGAGCAAATGCCAATTTAAAAAATGGAAGAATTAATTTAAATATTATATTTACTAATTCTGGTAATACTACTAGTTGTACATATGATGTAAGTTCTAGTGGTGCAGTGACTGATGTTATTGCAGAATCTCCAATTACAAATAATATCATAAGTTCAAATAATTCTTCTGTTTGTACAAATCTTTCAGAAACTGTAATTTTAAACGGAACAACACCATCTGGGGGAAACTCAACATATACTTATTAGTGGCAAGAATCTTCTAATGGTTCAACTTGGTCTTATATATCTGGTCAGACGAGTATTAATACTTCATCATTTTCTCCTGTTTCAAGTAAATATTATAGAAGGGAAGTTTCAAGTGGTTCTGAAATTCATTATTCAAATGAGATTTTTGTTACAACAGGTTCTTGTAACGATTACGTATGGGACGGTTCAACAGATACCGATTGGTCTAATGCAAGTAATTGGGATATAAATTCAGTTCCAGATATAAATTCAAATGTATCTATTCCTAGTGGAGCACCAAATAATCCTGTTTTAAGTTCTTCAACAAGTATTAAAACCCTGTCCGTGGATTCTGGTAAGAGCATTGATTTAAATGGAAAAGAATTGACCCTAAATGGTAATCTTACTTTAAACGGAACTATTTCCGGATCTGGTAAATTCATTTTAGGAGGAAGTAGTCCTATTACCATAACTGGAGATGGAATTATTTCAAATTTACAAGTCAACAATCCTGGAAATTCAACCATTTCTTCTGGTAGTTCAATTACTATTACTGATACATTTTATCCTGTTTCAGGACAAATGATTACAAATAATGGGAATTTAATATTTAGGAGTGATGCCAATGGTACGGCAATAATAAGTGCCTTAGGTACAAATTGTTCGACCTATATTAATGGAAATGTTACTATTGAACGTTATATAAATGTCAATAATAATGAAACATACCGTTTTATGGGTCATCCATTCAGCCAAGATATGGTATTTTCAAATTTTTCAAATTTGCCAAGAACTTCTGGGAATTTAACCAATACTTATATTTATAATTCTTTATATGCAAGTCCTAAATCTAACCAGGATAGTGGGGATCCTGCTTGGACAAGCGTAATAAACTCCTCTACTTGGGCACAATATGATGGTGCAATTTCAATGTTTAGTGGTTCTAATCCTATTACAATTTCCGCTACTGGTCCAATAAATCAATGTTCTGTTGATATAAGTTTAAATGCTACCAATAATGACAATTCTATTCAAGGTTGGGAATTTGTAGCTAACCCATTTTGGGCTTATTTATCTTTGCCATCCATCAATAGTGCTAGAAAAAATTCAGTTGCAAATGCTTTTTACGTTTGGGACCCAACAATTGATTTTACCGATTCAAATAGTCCTAAGAACGCAAATTCTTCTTTATTTAACAAAAAAGGAAGGTATTTTTCAATTACTAGTTCTTCTGATTCTACTAATAATGACCCTACAAAAGTTGCACCTTTTGGTGGATTTTTTGTAAAATTGGATAATAATACTTCTGGTTCATTGCGTTTATTGGAGGGGGATAAATCTAGTTCAGTTGATCCAAATTATTCACAATTCAATTTTAATAAACCAAATCAAAGTTCAGGTAAATATTTCAAATTGAAAGTTTTGTATGGAGAAAAGGAATTGGATAATTTAAGAATTTATCTTAGAAATGAATCATCAGATGAACTGGATTATTACGATGTGTTAAAGTTTAGTAATCCTTTGGCAAATATTTATTCAATTGTTGATGATAAATTACTTTCAGAGGATGATCGAAATTTAAATTTTGATTCCACTCAATTTGACATAGGATTTAATTTTAAAAATCCTTTAGCTATTGGTGAGGAATTTACCCTTAATTGGGTTGACAGAGATGGAATTGATAAAGAAATTATTTTGTTTGATTTAGAAACTGGATCAAAAATTAAATTGAAAGATGGTCATAAATATTCTTTTAAATACTCGAATAAGTTTGAAAATTCAACACGATTTAAATTATATTTTAAATCAGTTTCTGATGAAAATAGTAATCAGGATAAAGAATTATATATCTATCCTAATCCGTCTAGTGGATCTATTTGGGTAGGAAGTGAAACCTTAATACCTGGCGATTATCAATATTCTATAATTAATCAGTTAGGTCAGGTTATGCAGGTAGGTAATCTTAATTTTCAAAAAGGAGAGTTTAAGAATTTAGAAATGAATTTTGATTCTAAAGGGACTTATATTTTTCATTTAAACAATGGCCAAATCAATTACTCTCAAAAAATTATAAAAAAATGAAAATATCATTAATTATCTTTTTTATCTTTCTTTCTTCTTCATTAATGGCTCAAGCACCAAATCCTCCAGCAGGAGTACCCATTGATGGGGGATTGAGTTTAGTTTTAGCTGGGGGAATTGGTTTAGGGGCGAAAAAATTATACGATAAGTATAAGGATCGTGAAAATTAAAATAATTCAATTTTTTGAAGGAATACCTCCGGTTGTTCGCATATTTCTCTTTCGAGGGACTTTGTTTTTTTTAATTTTTGAAACCTATTTTTTAACAATTGAGCAAAAGTACCGGTATATCAATGAGAATCTAACAAATTGGGTTGGAAATTCAACTATTTGGTTTTTAAATTTACTGGAGGGTTCATCCGAGTTTTATGGAGTTTCTGGGGTGAGCAGGGTGTTCGAACAAGCCACCTGGAAAGTTTCAAATGTCATAGATATTTATCATTCAAAAGGAAAGGTTTTGCATATTGCAGACGGGTGTAATGGTTTTGAGATGTTTGCTTTATTTATTGGTTTTCTTTTTGCCGTTCCTGGCAATAATCGATTAAAATGGCAATATGCCTTTTTTGGCACACCCATCCTATTTATTGCCAATACCCTGCGCTGCGGTGGTTTGGTAAAATTATATTTAATCAATTATCAAAGTTTTGATTTCGCCCATCATTATTTATTTAAGATAGTTTTATATTCCTTAATCTTTTTGCTTTGGTATTATTTTTTATCCAAAGTTAAATTGCCTAAAATTCAATGAGAATATCCTTTGGAATCAAATGGTGGATAGGTTTACTAATTATTTTAGGAATATATTCTTTTTATTATTTGATTTTTGCAGATAATCACGATTTTTTCATCCAAATTCCTCGCAAGGTTCGTCACCTCATTAAATTTGGAACAACCGTATCGGTATATTTGATAGGAACTTTTCATTTAGGAAAGATTCAAAACGATTGGATGGCTCGAATCTGGCATTTAATTCATTTAAGTTTTTTGGGAATATTGGTTTTAATCGGTTTATATGATTGGATGGTTGCCGCAACGCCTTATTTTATTCGTAACCTAAACATTCCTATACAAGAGTTTTTAATTTCACCTACACTTTATGTCTTAATGGGATTAATTAATAAATTAATTATTTTAAAAAACTAAAATAATTCACTCCCTTTTAAGCTTAAAAAGCATCCCTTTTTCTTCAAAGTAATTCTTTATCCAACTCTCCAAATAATCTATTTTACTTTCAGTAGTCAAAAAACAGTCGTGAATTGTAAATAATGGTATATTAGAATTTTTTTCTTCATAATAAAAATGCTGAGGAAACCATATTAAAAATTCTTGTGCCTCCATACTCATCAATACTGTAGACATATTTTTGTAATTCCCGGATTTGATCACTTCAATCAACTCAAAAATTGTTGGATATTTTAATTTAAATGCCCTCCTAACTCTTTCTCTTTCCTCATAATTTGATTTTCCTCTATCATTAATTATTTTTAAAATATTCTCCTTTACTTGGTCTCTTGTTTTAATTCCCTCGACTCCAATTAGACTCTCGAAAAACATTCCATTTATTACCAATTCGGAAAATTTACTAATATCCTTTGGCTGTGATTTTAATTGTAAAATAAGTTTTGAAAATCTTTCTTTTTTTACTTTTAATAAATTATTTGAAACAATTTTAGTCAAGAAAAAGGGATCTGTCAATTTACTTATTAGAAAAGGTTGAGTATTGGAAACATCTACACCAACTAATCTTTCGCCATTTACTCTCAGAGTCTTTCTTAGTATTTTTGGAAGATTTGTAATTGGTGAATAGAACCTAAAGTTTTGGTCGCAATTGAAATAGAATGCCTTATGAATTATACTATGGAAAGTAGCTTTATAGCTTTTATATTTTGTTGGATTAGATCTTATTTAAATCAATAATTTTTTCCTTTTTTGTCTTTTTTCTTAAAGCTTTTAGATTTTGGCCAGGCTTATTTAACTTTTCTTTAAAAGGAGTTAATAACTCCCAAAAAAAATAATCATCAGATAATTGATAAGACCTTGAATGGGAACCTATTTCATATCCTTCTGTATTTTCAATAATTCCATCTTGAATTAAAGCCCTTATAATATTTGCGTAATCTTTACCTATAATGTCATTTAAAATTGAAGCATTTAACTTTCTAGTTCTTTTGAAATTTTTGACATTTTGAGGTGCAGTTAAAAAATTTAAAAACTTAGCAACTTTTTCACCCTCAAAATTGTAGAAAAGACAAAACTTCTCTAAATCAAAATTAGATGGGTAATAAAAGTATCCTTGAAATAGCATAATTAATGTTGGAGATACTAAATTAAACTAATAAATAAGAGTAGAAAATCAAAACAGATATCTAACAATTAGGAATATTTCATCAAAAACCCTCTCTATTGCATTTAAATCCATCGGAACATATAGTGGGCAAAGCGGTAATCCGACAAGGATTGGATTAGCAAGAGTCCAATAATCCAATACAGTTATTTATATGATACTTATCTTTTAATAATCCCCCCCCCTAAAAGAAGAAAAAAACCTGTTAATAAAGGTTAGAGTTTAAATCTCGTATCTTTCTTTTAATAGCCGTTCTAATAATAAATGATAATGAATTCATTGGAACCTTTCTTTTACCATACTTCCTATATAAGAGTCTCTCTAGTTCTAAGATAAGTTCTTTTTCTATCCTTGCTGAAACAGTAGTTGTAAAGCGTTTAATAGGTTGATTAGGAGGCGGCGGGGTATTGTATTTTCTTTTATCGAAACCATTAGTTTTCATAGGTATTTGTTACATTTTTTGTAACACTTAAATTTTATTGAAACAAAAACAAGGCTACGCCCTTTACCACAAAACCCTCGCAGTAATGCCAGGGTTTTTCTTTTTATATGGATGAATCTAATCTAAATACATTCTAAGTAAGAAATATTTCCATTAATTAAGCACCTGGAATTAATTCTAATTTATTTGACATAAAAAAAAATGAAAAATCTTAACAATTTTTTAATTTTGAGGGGATTAACCGAAAACTATGATTCACCTTGCAATAAAATCTGCCCTAGAATATTCTGAAAAAACAGCAATTGTTGATAGTGGGGAATCATTTTCTTATCAAGATTTATTGAAAAAGTCTGAGTCCATTGCCCTAGCTTTATTAGACGGACGAGAAGATTTAAAAGAAGCGAGAATTGCTTTTATCATTGACCCTTCTTTTGAATATGTGGCTATTCAGTGGGGTATCTGGAGAGCTGGAGGAATTGCGGTTCCCCTTTGTGTAAAACATCCCTATCCTTCACTTCAATATGTTCTAGAGGATTCAAGCGCAGAGGCTTTATTATATTCTAAAAATTATTCAGAATTAATTCAACAGGCGTTTATTGATTTTTCAATTCGAAATATTCCAATAGATTCTATTCTTGAAATTAATGGGGAACTCCCAAAAATAGAGGAGAATAGAAGAGCCATGATTCTTTATACCTCAGGTACAACCGGAAAGCCTAAAGGCGTAGTCTCCACCCATAAAAATATTCAAGCTCAAGTAAATTCCTTAGTAGAAGCTTGGGAATGGAATTCCTCAGATCATATTTTGAATGTTTTACCCCTGCACCATATCCATGGAATAGTCAATGCACTTTGCTGCCCCTTATCATTAGGAGCAACCGTGGAGTTTTTGTCTCGCTTTAAAGAATCCTTAGTCTTTGAAGCGTTTGAAAGGGGAGAAATAAATGTTTTTATGGCCGTACCAACGATTTATTATAAATTGATTTCTTATTTTAATGAATCTGATCCGGTAATTAAGGAAAGAATTTCTAATTCCTTTCATCATTTTAGATTAATGGTTTCAGGATCTGCAGCTTTGCCAAATTCAACCTTGAATTCTTGGAAGGAAATTTCAGGACATACCCTTTTGGAAAGGTATGGAATGACGGAAATGGGAATGGCTATTTCAAATCCTTTCAATGGCGAAAGAAGACCAGGGCATATTGGTCAAGCCTTACCCGGAGTGCGTATTCGTTTGGCAGATGATGATGAAAAGACCTTGGAGTTTGGGCCAGGGGAAATTCAAATTAAGGGGGAAAATGTATTTTTGGAATATTGGAATAAACCACAGGCAACAGAAGAATCTTTTATAGAAGGTTGGTTTAAAACCGGAGATGTGGCCGTACTTGAAAATGGATATTATAGAATATTAGGACGGAATTCCGTAGATATTATTAAAACGGGAGGTTATAAGGTTTCAGCTTTAGAAATTGAAGAAGTGATCCGAAAACGAGAAGATATAAATGATTGTGGGGTCGTTGGAATTCCTGATGATGAATGGGGAGAAATAATAGGTGCTGGTATTGTGGCGAATAAAGCCTTAGATGAAAAAGAATTGAATTCTTGGTTAAAAGAATTATTGCCCAATTATAAAATGCCAAGACAATACGTATTTTTGAACGAACTTCCTCGTAATGTTTTGGGTAAAGTTACCAAAAAAGACCTACAAAAACTGTTTGAAAAATTATGAAAATTTACGGAGTTGCTTTATTGGCTTTTTGTTTTCTAATCGGGAAAATTTTCGGTACACTTCTCGGAAATTATATTGGAATTGATGGGGATGTAGGTGGAGTGGGGTTTGCTATGCTATTGTTGATGTGGGCTCAATCTTTTTTTAATAAAAAGTCTTGGTTTAACCAAGAAACAATTTCAGGAATAAATTTTTGGAGCTCAATTTATATTCCAATTGTGGTTGCTATGGCAGCCACTTCCAATGTAAGAGGAGCCTTATCGGGGGGTATGGGAGCAATTATAATTGGAATAGTCGTAACTATCGGAGCATTTGTTTTAGTCCCATTCATTTCTAAAATTGGTATTAAATAATGGAATTCATAAAGGAAATTTTAGATAAAAATGGCCTAATTTTTGCCTTTCTCTTGGTCGGCCTAATCATGGCTTTTAGCTTTTGGATTTCTAAAAAAATTGGAAATAAAATTCCTGCAGTTGCCTTGGCTGTTTTTATAGGATTGGGCATTGCTTTGTTCGGACAAAAAAAGGGGATTTCAGATATTCAATTTTTTTCAGGAATGGCTTTATTGGGGGGATCAATGCTCAGAGATTTTTCAATTGTTGCAACAGCAATGGGTGCTGAAATTGATAAAATTAAACAAGCAGGTTTGGCAGGTTTGATTTCCTTGGTTTTAGGGGTCATTTTTTCTTTTTTTGTTGGGGCTTTAATAGCTTTATTTTTAGGTTTTGATGATCCAAAAATTATTGCAACATTAGGTGGAGGTGCTTGTACTTATATTGTTGGGCCTGTGACAGGAACTGCCTTAGGTGTTAGTTCAGATATTATTGCATTAAGTATTGCTATCGGCTTAGTAAAGGTCATTCTTACCACGATATTCACTCCAATTCTGGCTAAACGAATTGGCTTAGATAATCCAAAATCGGCAATGGTTTTTGGGGGTTTATTAGGGACTACTTCCGGCGTAACAGCAGGATTATCCGCTACAGATCCGAAACTCGTACCCTATGGGGCATTTACTTCCACGTTTTACACAGGTTTAGGATGTTTATTATGTCCTTCAATCTTTTATTTTCTTATAAATTTAATAGTTTAAATAAGGCATTATTAATTTTCAAAAAATAAATTCCGCTAGGATAGGAATTCATTGAGATTGGGATTGAATCAGAAGTAATATCCCCTTTCATAATAATTGCTCCATTCAAATTTATTATTTCATACTTATTTCCAATTATCTCTTGATTGACTTTTAATAAAAATAGACCATTGAAACTTGGATTTGGAAAAATTTTAACGTCATCCTCTGAATTAAAGCCAAGAATATTTGAAAATTCTATTTTTTTAGAAACTTGATTCGATAAACATCCTTTATCTGATATTCCTGAAACAAAAATTTCTCCCTCTTTTTCTTTGGGGATAAGGGTTAATTCATTGTTATTTATTGAAATTAGTTCCCAAATGGAAGGCCAAGACCAATTATATTTTAGAATATCTACCTGATTTTCAATAGAAAATACGGTAGAAATATTTTCATAAATTACCTCTGGAGTACTAATTTCATGGTGAAGGACAGGACGTTTATTTACCCTATATTTTAATAAAATCTTTCTGCTTTCATATTGATTGACTGTACTACTTAAATAATAAATTTTCTCGCCATCATTCTTAGAGTCTAAATTAAAGTCATTTTTTCCAATAAAATTTAAAGAGGAATCGTACCAATTAATTTCAGCATTAGGATTTAATTTTTTTACGATATTGTTTATAGAATCGTTTTGACAAATCTCAAAATTATTTTTTATTAATTCTGGAGGACCCGAGGGACCGCAACCATAATTTTCATAACCTTCGAAACAGTCTTTACAAGATCCATCTTTCGATTTAAAAACGGTAAATTGGTCTAAAATAGACCCATCACTACCAATAAATTTCCCATCAAATCTCAAACTATCAATTTCGGCATAAAACGAACCCGATTTGCCAACTCCCTGATAATACATAATCGGATGTTTAGAATTTGTTCTTGAAATTCCTTTTGATCCTGATGAGCCATTTACAATATAAATTGGCCCGTAATCTTCAGGTTCTTGTATGTTAAAAAAATAGGGACATGAATTTTCTAATTCATTAAATAAGCCACTACTTGTTTGGGGGTGATGGATGTTTTCTACAAATTCATTTGATTTTTCTATTAATCCTATGGTTGGTTTAGACCTCTCCATGATATGGCTATGGGCAGATATGACAAAATCTACCTTAAATTGGTCGAAGATAGGCACCAAAGCCTCCCTTATTTGAATAAGCTCTGGTTGCGTGTCAGAATCATAGGTTCCTTTTGTATAAGGAGGATAATGGAAATATACAATAGTCCAATCTTGGTTATTAGCACTAAGATCTTGAATTAACCAATTTTTTTGTTGGTTTTCTCCGTCATAAATACGTTTTCCATAAGGGTCATAAGCATAATCATCTAAAACAATAAAATGTACATTACCATAATCAAAAGAATAATAAGCTTCTGATCCGGAAGGAATCCCTCCTAACTCACCTTTTTCAGGTAAATTAAAAACATTAAAATAGCCAACATTTGGATCATCCATATTTCTTGAAATAGCCTCATAGTCATGGTTTCCTATGGCAGGATATAGCCCTGATTGTCTCAATATGGAAATTTGTTTATATACTGAAAAAAAATGTTCTTGATAATCCTCAACGCTTCCTCCTCCATATACATTATCACCTGCCGTTAAAAATAAATTGACATATTTATTCCCAATAAATTTTTTGAATCCATCCCGAACATTGAATTGCTCTTCTCCAAAATAGGTATCACCAGTCATCCAGAAATTAAAAGGCTCTTTTGAACCTGTTTCAGGAGCAGTTTTAAAGTAGTAAGTAGAATCTGAAAGAATGGTTCCATTTCCCAAATCAAT
>CAZXZK010000069.1:0-726 GCA_964645295.1 uncultured Cytophagales bacterium
AGAGTGAAGAGGAAATAGAGAAGAGTGAAGAGGAAATAGAGAAGAGTGAAGAGGAGGGAATAGAGAAGAGTGAAGAGAAGGACATAGAGAAGAGTGAAGAGAAGGAAATAGAGAAGAGTGAAGAGAAGGAAATAGAGAAGAGTGAAGAGAAGGGAACAGAGAAGAGTGAAGAGAAGGACGATGGAATTGAATTTATTATAAAAAACCCAAAAAATAATTCTCAACTAGACCTATTTTAATGAATAAGAATTTAAATGACCCTAAAACGATCAATGCTTGGGCTATGTTTGACTGGGCAAATTCTTCCTATAATTTAACCATTGGATCTGCTATTTTTCCAATTTATTTTCCAATTGCTGCCATTGCAATTGGTAGTAAGACTCCAGAAATGCTTCCAATTTTAGGTTATCAAATTCCCAATTCAGCCGTATATTCCTATATTATTGGACTAGCATTTTTTATTTTAGCAATCCTAATGCCTTTATTATCTGGAATATCAGATTATAAGGGAAATAAGAAATCATTTATGACTTTCTTTGTCAGTTTAGGTGTATTAAGTTGTGCTTCTTTGTATTTTTTTGAAATTGGATATTATTGGATTGGAATTATTGGATTATTAGGTTCTACTTTAGGTTATGGCGGTTCATTGGTTTTTTATAATTCATTTTTACCTGAAATTGCAAGTCCTGATTAATTTGATATGATTTCAGCAAAGGGCTTTTCCTT
>CAZXZK010000069.1:736-9786 GCA_964645295.1 uncultured Cytophagales bacterium
GGTTATATAGGGAGTGTGATCTTATTGATTTTTAATTTATCCATGTTTACTTTTCCTCAATTCTATGGAAATATTGATTCCTCTTATGCGAGTAGAATTTCATTTTTATCAGTAGGAATCTGGTGGTTTATTTTTTCATTACCAGCCATCTTTAAGCTACCGAAATCATCCATAAAAGCAAATAAGAAAGGTTTCCCTTTATTTCAAGGGTATGAGGAATTAAAAAATACTTTTATAAGAGTCAAAGAGAAACAATCCATCAAGCGGTTTTTATTATCGTTTGCTTTTTATAATATGGCTGCCCAAACAGTTATGTATCTAGGAGCATTATTTGGTTCAGTAGAGTTAAAATTAGAATCAGATGCCCTGATTATGACTATTTTAATCATCCAATTAGTGGCTATTCCAGGAGCCTACTCATGTGCTTTACTATCAAAAAAAATAGGGAATGCAAAGGCCTTATCTTTTATCATTGGTTTTTGGATAATCGTTTGTGCCTATGGGTATTTCGTATATGATCAGCTGAATTTTATGATTCTAGCCTCATTAATTGGATTTGTAATGGGTGGTATTCAAGCAAACAGTCGTTCCACTTATGCTAAATTATTACCAAAAGATGAAAAAGACACTGCCTCATTTTTTAGTTTTTATGATGTTATTGACCGAAGCTCTACTTTTATTGGAACAACCATTTTTGGAATGTTTATTCAATTTACAGGAAATATGAGAAACGGCTTAGTCTTTTTAATTTTAGTATTTATAGTAGGACTTATCACAATGAATCGTTTAAGAAAAATTCGAGCTAAAGAATTAATTTAATTTATCCTTCAATTTCAGGAGTTTTTTCTCAAAAAATTCATAAGAAAAACTAGAAAGAATAAAGATAATCAGAAGCTGACTGATAAAATTACCAATAGTACCCAATTGGGGATTTCCCATTAAATTCCAAAAAGTAAAATCATTATGGTATTTACCAAAAACAAAAGTATGGTATAAATAAACCCCATATGATATTAGTCCAAAATAAGCAATAATTTTATTTTCAAAAATCCATTTAAATGGTCTGAAATTCTCTTGAATGGCTATCCAAATAAGAAATAAACCAATATAAACAGAAAGGGATCTTTCCAAAATAACATAGTTATAACTTGCATGCACCAATGGATTTTGCCTTCCTATTAAAAAATTGTATAAAAATAGAATTAAAATGAGGGGCAAGCCAAAATAAGGGATTTTGGATTTTAATAAAAATGATTTTTTATGAGTATATAAATAAGCCAACAAACCTCCAATACCAAAACCATCTATACAATTAACGGTATTTACATAAGCTACAAACCAATGAGATTCTAATTCTTCGGATGAAAGATTAAAAAAATAAACGATTCTAAAAATATAGGAAATCATCACCATTCCGATAAGAATCCAATGATGAAAAGATTTATTTGTCAGCAAAATAAAATAAGGGAAAAATAAATAATACTGTTCCTCGACGGCCAAAGACCAAATATGATCTAAAGCTCCCAACCAATGACCTTGGAAAATAATTAACCAATTAGGTACATAAAAGATAAACCAGGCCCAATTTTCTCTCAGTGGGGGGATATTTAATAATAATGAAATAAAAATTACTAAAAAGAAAATTGGGAATATTCTAAGCGTCCTTCTTAAGAGAAAGTTTTTTAACTTAATACCAAAACTTGAATCTTTATTTTGAATATCTTGGGAATCCAATAAAAGGTTTCTTGTAATTAAAAAACCAGATAAAACAAAGAAGATTATTACACCTAAATGACCTAAAGGAAATAATATATCTGGTTGGATCCAATGATCCAATAATACCATAAAAACAGCCAAGGCTCTTATCCCATTTAATTGCTTAAAATAGGTATGATTATTATTCATTATTTAAAGGACTGATTAAGGTGAATTCAACTCTTCGATTCAAACGTCTTTGTGCTTCCGTTGTATTATTTCGTAAAGGTTTATTAGAACCCCAACCCTTTGTTTGAATTCTAGAGGCCTCGATTCCTTTATTAATTAAATAATTGGCTACTGATTTTACCCGCTCATCGGATAATCTCATATTTTGATACCAATCTCCTTGATTGTCGGTATGTCCCTCAATTAATAATGAAAATTCTTTATTTTGATTAAGAATTTTGACCACCTGATCCAAATCATCAAAGGCGTCTGGCATTAATTCAGACTTACTTTGTTCAAAATTGATATCAGGTAATTGAAATTTTTTATTTATTGTTAATTCTTTCAATTTAATTTGTTCGTAAACCTCTGAATATTCTCTTAAATTGGTATAATTAAAATACTTTCTTTCCATTAAATAACCATTTTTTGTTATTATTAATTCAAATGGTTTTTTAACAGGGTACATAAAAGAAATATTTCCTAGGTAGGGATCATATTCGTAATGCGTTGAATCAGAGCCATCTACAGTTCTAAAAATAACATTTGCTTTTATTTTCTGATTAGTAGAATCATCTAAAATATCTGCTTTAAAATAGACAAGAGTAACTGGTTTTATTTTTTCAGGAAGTTTTAATCTGAAAATATCCTCAAATCCAATTGAATTCATATCGGAACTAAAATAAGCATAATCTCCTTTTGCGGAAACTGAAAAATATCCATCCCAAAAAGGCGTATTAATAATTGGTCCTAAATTTTCTGGTTCAGACCAAACTTCCCAATTAGATGATAATCTTCTGGTTAAGAAAATATCATTGTTTCCATATCCGATATGCCCCTTTGAAGAGAAATATAAGGTAACGCCATCAGGAGCAATAAACGGGGTACTTTCAGATTCTCCAGTATTGACAGTAGGACCGAGGTTAATTGGTTTTGACCAAGTATTATCCTCCTTTTCAAAAGTAACATATAAGTCTTTGCCGCCATAGGAATCTGACATTTCTGCTGCAAATACAATGATCTTTCCATCAGGAGATAGTGCAAATTCCGAATATTCATCCTTATTTTCATAGCCTTCTATTTTTACCTCCTGTGGGGTACCCCAAATTCCAGTCCGAAGTTTAAAAGATCTTGATACCCCTTTAGACATGGTTCCGTCTTTATTATAAACATTGCTTAGTAAAATCGTTTTACCGTCAGATGAAATTGCACACAAAGCATTATCATAAGCATTATTAATTGGCTCAGGCATAATTTCAGGTTTAGACCATTCGCCTTCTAAACTTAAAGTTGAATACCAAATATCCTGGTTTTTATTATCACCAAAGTTTTTAGGATGCCTCCAACGCGTGTAAAAAAGCGTTTTACCATCCGGGCTAACAATTGGACAAATTTCATTATAGATTGAATTAATGTCATTAGTAAGCCTTTCCCGATAGTAAACTGCGTTTTGATCTTTAGGCAAGCTTAATTCTTCTTGAATAGGTATGGATGTCTGAGAAATACCAATAGCATCAATTTGTGAAAACCCTGGAACTCTTTTAGGGGAAAAAACTAATTTGATGCCTTTTACTTCAAAAGATGTCAATTCATCTAAAATGATATTCGTCACTTGAGATTTATAATTGTTATATCCTAAAGGTAATTTTTTTATTAAATGCAAACCATTATTAAAGTCTAGACCATAAACCTCTGAAAGGGTACCTGCATTGAAATTTTCAAAAACAGCTATTTGACGAATAGCCATTAAAGTATCAAAACTAACTATGATATATTCTTCTTGACTGTCAGGTTGAAAGGTTTGCCATGCTGAACCTGTACTATCCATCTTAGGAAAAAGGGAAGGCTTGCCTAAAATATGTAAGGCTTTTCCTACCTTACCAAAATAAGGCGTGTCTCTTTCTGAAGAAAAAGACTCAACCCTAGAAGCCCAATGCACATTTTGAGAAAATAGGTTTAGGTTGAATAAAATAAAAACTAATAAAAGATATATATTAAATATCCTTTTACTCATATTTTAATAAATTTTCGATTGTTTGAATTGGATTAGAAGACTTAAAAACAAAGGAGCCAGCCACCAAAGTATTGGCACCTGCTGCAAGTAGTTTTTTTGAATTTTGATCATTTACCCCTCCATCAACCTCAATCCTAAGATCTAATTTTCCTTTCGCTTTTGCCATATTAGCGACTTCCCTAATTTTTTTATAAGTATTTTCTATAAAAGTTTGTCCACCAAATCCAGGATTGACAGACATTAATAAAACCAAATCTAAATCTTCGAGAATATCTTCTAAAACAGAGGTAGGAGTACTTGGATTAAGTACTATTCCAGCCTGACAACCGAGAGATTTAATTTCTTGAATTGCTCTATGGTGATGAAGAGTTGCCTCAAAATGAAAAGAAATTAAGTCAGCACCCGCTTTTGCAAAATCCGAAAAATATTTCTCAGGTTCAACAATCATTAAATGAACATCTAAAAACTTTTCGGTGGCATTATTTATTGCCTCTAGAATAGGTATGCCAAAAGAAATATTTGGAACAAACCTTCCATCCATCACATCAATATGAATCCATTCTGCAGATGATTCGTTCAACATTTGAATATCTTTGCCTAGATTTAAAAAATCGGAGGCTAGCACGGAAGGAGCAATTATAATATTTTTCATATTACTAAATTACGAAAAATTGAATTAACTTTAATATAAATTTTTTAGGGATGGATATAGCAAAAAAAATAGATGAATTAAGTAATAAAATTAATTTTTACAACGAGCAATATTATCAAAATAATCGATCTGAAATTAGTGATGAGGAATTTGATAAGCTTATACAAGAATTAATCGAACTTGAAACTACTTATCCGCTTTTTGCCAAACCAGATAGTCCTACTCAACGGGTTGGGGGTAAAATCAATAAAGAATTTGAAACAGTCGTTCATCAATATCGAATGCTTTCTCTCAGTAACACCTATAACGATGAAGACTTAGATGAATTTGATCAAAGGATTAACAAGGGCTTAGACGGAGGTTCTTATGAATATGTATGTGAATTAAAATTTGATGGAGTAGCCCTATCATTTTGGTTTGAAAATGGGGTTCTTCAAAGAGGCGTCACAAGAGGTGATGGGACTCGAGGAGATGATATAACCGATAATGTCAAAACGATTAAGGATTTACCTTTGAGCGTACGGGGAGATAAGTTTCCAGCCAGTTTCGAGGTAAGAGGAGAAGGATATATGCCTTTAGAATCTTTCGAAAGAATAAATTCAGAAAAGCAAGCTAAGGGGGAACCATTAATGGCAAATCCCAGAAATGCTGCGTCCGGAACCTTTAAAATGCAAAATTCTGCGGAGGTTGCCAAGAGAAATATGGCCGTTTATATTTATTCTTATCTATCCAAAGGACAAGAATTTAATTCACATTCAGAAAGCTTAGTGTATTTGGAAAAGGAAGGGTTTCCTTTATCGCCCACTTGGAAAATTTGTAAAACTATTCAAGAAGTAAAAGAGTATATAGAGTATTGGAGAGAAAGAAGAAATGAATTACCCTTAAATACGGACGGAATTGTTATTAAAATCAATGATTTCAAACAACAAGAAATTCTAGGTTTTACTGCAAAGAGTCCGCGTTGGGCTATTGCTTTTAAATATCCGTCTGAGGTTGCAAAAACAAAAATTCTCGATATTAGCTATCAGGTTGGTAGAACGGGTAATATCACACCTGTGGCCAATCTCCAACCAGTCTATCTGGCAGGTACCATGGTCAAAAGAGCCTCCATTCATAATTATAATGAAATGCAAAGACTAGGTTTGCATATTGGTGATGTAGTAATGGTGGAAAAAGGAGGTGAAATTATTCCAAAAATTACGGGAGTGGATTTAAATCAAAGGCAAGAGAATACATCCATATATGAATTTCCAAAATTTTGTCCAGAATGTAATTCCCCATTAATTCGATTGGAAGGAGAGGCGAATCATTATTGTTTAAATGAAAGTGGTTGTCCACCACAAATTAAAGGAAAAATAGAGCATTTTGTATCCAGAAAAGCCATGGATATTGATAGTATGGGTTCAGAAACCATAGAACTATTCTACGAGAAAAACTTAGTCCGAAACCTTGCAGATATTTACCATTTGAGGGCGGAAGATTTAAAAAGCTTGGAGGGTTGGAGGGAAAAATCTATTCAAAATTTATTAAATGGAATTCAAGAATCAAAAAAAATGCCATTTAAAAAGGTTTTGTTTGGATTAGGAATCCGTCATGTTGGTGAAACAATTGCGCAAAAATTAACTGATGTATTTCCGTCCATTGATTCCTTAGCGGAAGCTAGTTTGGAAGAGATAATTGCAGTACATGAAATAGGAGAAAGAATTGCACAAAGTATAAAAACTTATTTTTCAGTAGAAAATAATCGATTAATTATTGAAAGATTAAAAAACTCCGGATTAAACTTTTTTGAAGAAAAAAAAGAAATAGTTTTGGAGGGAAACCAATTGGTCGGAAAAAGTTTTGTAATTTCGGGGGTTTTTGAAAATTTTGAAAGGGAGGAACTTAAGTCTACCATTCTTTCACACGGTGGAAAAGTCGTTTCATCTATATCAAGCAAATTAGATTATTTAGTTGCTGGAAATAATATGGGGCCTTCAAAATTGGAAAAAGCAGAAAAATTAGGAATCAAAATTATTGATGAAGAAGCGTTCTTAGAACTAATTAAATAAAATGAGTCACTACAAAGAGAAATTTACAGGAGTTGCCCCGGCTTTAGTTACCCCCATGCATGCTGATGGGTCCATTGATTATGAAAGTTTAAAAGCATTAATCAAAGATGTATCAGAAGGAGGAGTTGATTATTTAGTTGTTCAAGGGACTACAGGAGAGTCTGCTACTACAACCTCTGAGGAAAAACAAGAAATTTTAAAGACTGTACAGGAGGCTAATTATAAAAATTTACCTATCGTCTATGGTTTAGGTGGAAATAATACCAATGCAGTATTAAAACAAATAGAAAATACTGATTTTACTGGTATTGATGCTATTCTTTCTGTTTGTCCTTATTATAACAAACCTTCTTCAAGAGGAATCATAGCTCATTATAGGGCAATTGCTGATAAATCACCAGTTCCTGTTATTTTATATAATATACCTGGAAGAACGGGCATCAATATTCAACCAAAAACTGTATTGGAATTATCAAAGCATCCCAATATTATTGGAATTAAGGAAGCATCCTGTATCATTGAACAGTGTATTGAAATTGTAAAGGGAAAAGAGGATGATTTTCTTTTAATTTCTGGGGATGATGTTCAAGCTATTCCCATTATCTCAATTGGGGGAGTAGGAGTTATGTCTGTAGTGGCAAACGCTTTTCCAAAACAATTTTCCAAGCTTATACATGATGCTTTAAAAGGAGAATTTGCTGCTACTCATAAAGACTTAGGGGCCTTTTTAGCCATAGATCCTTTACTTTATGAAGAGGGTAATCCTGTTGGTGTAAAAAAAATCTGTTCCATTTTAAATAAAATGAACCCAACAACACGTTTACCTCTTATGGAAGCATCTGAAGGATTAGGAGAAAAACTAAAAGCTGTAATTGCTTCAGAGAAAATTTTTCAATCATGAAAAAAAAATCAATTAGTATTATTTTAATTGTCCTTTTCATCATTCATATTCAATCCTGTGGGGTTAAAATTTCTAAGTCACAATATTATTCAACAGATTATAAAACAGGTAATTTAGATAAAAAAACCGGATTAGGATTCGAATTTAAAGATAAATATGATATTGATATATTTTTCCAAAATGAAGAAAAAAAACCTCCTATGGGATATGAAATTATTGAAGAAATCGAAGTGACAGGAGAAAATCCAATAACCGAGGAAGATACAAGGACAGGAAGAATGTTAATTGATGGTAATTCAGAAAAAATGAAAAAAGAATTACTGCAACAACTGGTTGAGAAGACCCTTATACTAGGGGGAATCAATGGAATTGCTCGTGAATCCATAATAATTAATTCTATTTTTTCCACTTCTCCTGTTTTGAATTCTTGAATACGTTTATTTCCAACTGTTTTTCCTTTTACTAATTCACTTTTTCCATCTGCATAATAAATTTTAATTTCAAAAGCTTTAATTCTTTGTCCCATAAAAATAGGTTCTTGAATTAAAAGGGCATTTGATAAAATAGGCTTATTCAATTCTAAACGGATTATAGGATTTATATCTTCTTTATTGGGAGCCCAGAATGAATCGTTAAATTCATCTATTAAAAACTCTTTGGGATAATCTATATTTTGACTTGAAGTATTGATAGCTAAATCGCTCTTTTTCAGAAGATTAAGAAGGCTTCTTTGGCGTAATTTTGCAAATTCCATTAAGGCAGATGAATCATTTGGATGAAATAAGCCTCTATTATCAACCGGGATGTTTAAAAGTAAATTACTATTTCTTCCAACAGAATGCAGGTAGATATCCAATAATTTTTCTGGCGTTTTAACTTTATCATCTTCCTGAGGATGATAGTACCAACCTGGTCGGATACTTACATCTACCTCAACAGGTACCCAGTCACTTGCATTTGGATCTCCTTGTTTATATTTAGTATGATAATCTGGCATACCCGGATAAATAATTTTCCTTTCCAATATACTCCATGTTTCATCATACGCATACCCATTTTCATTTCCTACCCAACGAATATCGGGGCCACCATCAGAAAACTGAATGATATTTGGCATTAATTTCTCGGCAGTATTATTGAATAATGGCCAATCATACACTTGTTTTTTACCATTCGGACCTTCCCCATTTGCACCATCATACCAAAATTCAAAAACTTCTCCATATTGGGTAAGTAATTCTTTTTGCATATTGACAAAGACCTCATTATACTTTTCTGTGCCATAATCAGGATGGTATCTATCCCAAGGTGATAAATAAATGCCAAATTTTAATCCATATTTCTTACAGGCATCAGCCAATTCGCGCACAATATCTCCTTTGCCATTTTTATAGGGGGATTTTGAAATAGTATGTTCTGTAAATTTTGAAGGATAAAGAGCAAAACCATCATGGTGTTTAACGGTTAAAATTAAGCCTGTCATTCCAGAGGTTTTTGCAATTCTCGCCC
>CAZXZK010000069.1:9796-11537 GCA_964645295.1 uncultured Cytophagales bacterium
AGTAGGATTAAAATTTTCTGGAGATTCCTTGCCCTCTCCCCATTCTACATTGGTGAAGGTATTCATATTAAAATGTAAAAAACCATAGTATTCCAATTTCTGCCATTCCAATTGTTTTTGAGAAGGAATTGGAGAAATTGGTTTAATTTGAGCAAATAACGAATGGGAAAAAATTAAAAAAAATGTCGCCCGAATAATTATTTTCATTTAGGATTAAAGATTATTTTCCAAGATACAATTTTTTCTTAAATTAAAGTATATTTGAGTAATCTAAATCTTTTCTTAAAACTATGGCATTAATAAATTCAAATTCAAATTTATTAGAAGAAAAATCTTCCGATAAAAAGGTTTATTTAATTCCCTTTATTTTAGTCACTACCTTATTCTTTCTATGGGGACTTGCCAATAGTCTAAATGGAACGCTCGTCAAACAATTTCAAATAGCACTCGAATTAGAAAGATGGCAAGCTAATTTTGTTGAAACGGCTTTTTATTTAGGCTATTTTACCATTGCACTTCCAGCTGGATTCATCATGAAAAAATATGGATACAAAGCTGGAATTATCATTGGATTATTATTGTACGCTGCAGGTGCATTCTTGTTTTACCCTGCTTCCATTATCCGCGATTTTAGTTTTTTTTTAATAGCGCTTTACTTAATCGCTTCAGGATTGGCTTTTTTAGAAACGGCTGCAAATTTATATGTCACCGTCCTTGGAGATCCGAAAAAAGGAGAATTTCGGATTAATTTAGCTCAATCATTTAATGGTTTATCTACCATATTAGGACCTGTGATTGGTGGTATATTCATTTTTTCTCAAATTGAATATACCGAAGAGATGCTTGGAACAATGTCTGTAAACGAAGCCGAAGCCATTCGTATTTCCTCGGCAGAATCAGTTCAAGGGCCTTATCTTTTTATTGGTATTTTGGTTTTATTAATAGCATTTCTATTTTTTTTCACCAAAATGCCTGAATTGAAATCAAAATCATCTGATGAAAATAAAAAAATTCCATTTTTTGAATTACTGAAAAACAAACATTTAAGTTTAGGGATATTAGCCCAATTTTTAAATATTGGAGCACAGGTCTCATTATGGGGAAATTTTATCGATATTAAATTAGATATTGCCAGAAAGGCAAATTTTTCCTTGGTAAATTCAATTTATCAAATCACAGATAATATGTCTGATATTCAAATTGCCTCCTTTCATGCCTCATTTGCTTTTATTTTATTCATGGTTGGAAGATTTATTGGGACTTTTTTGATGAATCAATTTGAACCAAATAAAATTTTAGGTTTTTTCGCTTTAGGAGCCAGTCTTTCTGTTTTATTGACTATTTTTTCTGGAGGATTTATAGCATTAATTGGTTTGGTAATTATCTATTTCTTCCAATCGATTATGTTTCCCACCATTTTTGCCCTTTCTTGTAAAAATTTAGGGGATGGTTCGAAGCTAGCATCTTCTTTAATCATTATGTCAATTGTAGGAGGTTCTGTAATTCCACCTATTACGGCCTCTTTATTTAAAATTAGTACGCAGGCTGCTTTAATGATTCCATTTATTTGTTTTTTATTCATTGTATATTATGGATTTATAGGTTCAAAAATTAAAGAGGAATGAAAAAATATACCTTAATATTGGATTTGAAACCCGATGAAGAATTAATTTTAGAATATGAAAATTATCATCAATCAATCCCTGTTGAAATTGAAAAAAGTATTCGTGATTCCGGAATC
>CAZXZK010000070.1:0-1823 GCA_964645295.1 uncultured Cytophagales bacterium
TGGGATGTTAGAATATTCTTTACCCATTATGGAAGAAATCCTAGAAAAGGAAAAAACATCCATTATTTTAAAAGATACCTTACCGAAAAATTCAGTCCTAGATGAAATAGATTCAAATTTAAATCCACGATACGCCTTTAATAATTTTATCGAAGGAGATTGCAATCGACTTGGTAGAGCTGCCGGCTTAGCGGTAGCGAATAAACCAGGACAAACCTCTTTCAATCCTTTAATGATTTATGGTGGAGTAGGATTAGGTAAAACCCATTTGGCGCAGGCAATAGGGAATGAAATTAAATTAAAAAATAAAAAGGCGAGGGTTTTATATGTATCTACAGAGCACTTCACCAATCAGTTTGTCAATTCAATCAGGAATAATTCTATAGAAAGTTTTACTTCTTTTTATCTTGGGATTGATACTTTAATAATTGATGATATTCAATTTTTAAGCGGTAAGGAAAAGACCCAAGAAATATTTTTCAATATTTTTAATCACCTTCATCAGAGTGGAAAGCAAATTATTTTATCCTCTGATAGACCTCCAAAAGATTTGGTCGGATTAGAAGATCGATTGTTGAGTCGATTTAAATGGGGATTGACAGCCGATTTACAAAATCCTGATTACGAGACGCGCAAAGTGATTTTAGAAAAAAAGACCCATTCAGAAGGAATTGAAATTTCCAAGGAGGTCCTAGAATATATAGCAAAAAATGTTGATACGAATATTCGTGAATTAGAAGGTGTAATTATTTCAATCATTGCGAATGCCACTCTTACAAATGCAGAAATTACAATTGAATTAGCTAAACATATCTTAGAAAATATCATCCAACGAAAAGAAAAGGAAATTAATCAACATTCTATTCTTCATGAGGTTGCGAAATATTTCAATATTGAGCAGGAAAAGATCCTTTCAAAATGCCGAAAAAAGGAACATGTGCATCCTAGACAAATTGCTATGTACCTTATAAAAGAATTGACCAATATTCCTCTTAAAAGTATTGGGGCTCATTTCGGAGGAAGGGACCATTCTACGGTAATTCATTCCATTCAAACTATTGAGGATGAAAGAGGAAAAAATCAAATTACAGACAAGGTTATCAATAAATTAAAGGAAAATTTAATGGGAGTTCAGTAAACTCCCACTAAATTATGCAATTTTACTCCTGCTCTTCTTTGAGTGCTTTATCATTTCCTTTAACTGAATTTCTAATTTTTGTTTCAAGCTCAAGCATCAGTTCAGGATTATCTTTGATTAATTCCTTCACAGAGTCTCTCCCCTGCCCCAATCGATTTCCAGCATAGGAAAACCATGACCCTGACTTTTCCACGATGTTTAAATCAACTCCTAAATCAAGAATTTCTCCGGCTTTTGAGATTCCTTCACCATACATGATATCAAATTCAATCACTTTAAATGGAGGTGCCATTTTATTTTTAACAACTTTTACCCTGGTTCGATTACCGGTTACCTGATCTGCAGATTCTTTAATCTGACCAATTCTTCTGATATCTAAACGAACGGAGCTATAAAATTTCAGGGCATTTCCTCCTGTGGTAGTCTCCGGACTGCCAAACATAACACCTATTTTATCTCTTAACTGATTAATAAATATACAAGTGCAGGAGGTTTTGGAAATCGTACCAGTTAATTTTCTAAGAGCTTGTGACATTAATCGAGCCTGAAGACCCATTTTTGAATCTCCCATTTCTCCTTCAATTTCCGCTTTAGGAACCAAGGCTGCCACAGAGTCGATAACAATAATATCGATAGCACCGGAAGAAATTAAATGTTCAGCAATCTCAAGTGCTTGTTCACCATT
>CAZXZK010000070.1:1910-3966 GCA_964645295.1 uncultured Cytophagales bacterium
AGCATAAACTTTATCAAAGGCGTGTTCAGCGTCAATAAAGGCTGCTATTCCACCATTTTTCTGGGCTTCTGCGATGCAATGCATCGTTAGGGTTGTTTTACCTGAAGATTCTGGTCCATAAATTTCAATGATTCTACCTCTTGGCATTCCACCAATTCCTAATGCTAAATCAAGCCCCAAAGAGCCGGTCGGTATGACAGGCACATCGATAACCCTCGAATCAGATAATTTCATCACAGTACCTTTCCCATAGGCTTTATCTAATTTTTCAAGTGTTGTTTGTAGTGCTTTTAATTTATCAGAAGAAATATTCTTCAAACCGTTTTCTTGCTTTGCCATGAATGATTATTTTTAAATTGAAATATGTATAACAAAAATATAAAAATGAATGAATAAATCTAAACAAAGTATTGATAATGTATCGGATGAAATTATAATTTTGTAAGATGAATTTAAAACTACTCTTTTTATTTTTCATACTCTTCATTTTAAACATTCCCAACAAGGTTTATTCACAAACCATTATTGAAAATAATCTAGGGGAAGAAATGACATTTCTGATTCATTATGGATTTATCAATGCGGCAGAAGCAAAAATTGGATCAAAAAAAAATTCTCTTGATTCGAGTATAGAAATATATGTAAAAGGGGAAACAACTGGTTTATTTAGTTTGATCAGTCCTGTACAAGATGAATGGCATGCCTTCATCAATCCTAATAATTGGAAACCTATAAAAACCAATTTTAAAAAAAGCCAGACCGCCTTTTATGATTATAAAAATGACAGGGTGAGTGTAGAGGATATTCAAAAAGAAAAAACAAGGAAGGTTTATCAGATCGATAAACAAGTGAATGATATGTTGGGGGTTTATGCAGAAATAAGAAATGAAAATATCAAAAACTGGCCAAATTCACACCGCATCAATCGGAAAATATTTTTAGAGGAAAAGGTCTATAAGGTAATATTTATTAAAAAAGGAGAAGAAATGGTAAAGGTAAAAAATCAATTAATCCCGGCTAATTTATTAATAATTAAATTCCCTAAAAATGAATTGTTATCAGAAAAGGAGGACATTCGTTTATGGGTAAGTCAGGATCCTTATCAAATACCAATAAAAATCGAGGTTGATTTGAAAATTGGGCATTTAAGCATCGATTTAATCGAATACCAGCGAGCAGATTTAAAAATTTATTAGGGATTTAAAGCTTCTTTATACCGTTGAATTACTTTTTTCTTGACGATATCATGGTCGACAATTGGTTTAGAATAATGAAATTCTTGAAACTCAGGAACCCATTTTTTAATATATTTAAAGTCTGGGTCAAATTTCTTTGTTTGGATGTATGGATTGAAAACTCTAAAATAGGGTGCAGCGTCGCAACCACTACCTGCTGCCCATTGCCACCCTCCATTATTGGAAGAAAATTCAAAATCCAATAATTTTTTTGCAAAATAGGCTTCACCTAAACGCCAATCAATCAATAAATCTTTAATCATAAAGCTTGAAACAATCATTCTGACTCTGTTATGCATAAAGCCAGTGGCATTTAATTCTCTCATACCAGCATCAATAATTGGATAACCCGTCTGGCCATTTTTCCATGCTTCATAAAATTCTGGATTATTATCCCACTGGATACGATCATATTCTTTCCTAAAGGAATGTCCTTGGTTGATATGCGGAAAGTTATAGGTTATATTAAAATAAAAATCTCGCCAAATCAATTCATTTAAATATTTTTCGGATAAATCATAAACCTGTTTTACAAGTTTTCGGATGGAGATTGTTCCAAATCGAAGATGTACAGATAATCTTGAGGTACCAGGAAGGGAGGGGATATCTCGATTAAATTCATAATTTTTGATGATTAAATCATTGATTTGGTTTTCAGGAAAAATTATGGATGATGGTTTAAAACCTAATTCTTCTAAACTTGGAAAATGATATCGCGCTTTATAATAATTCTTTAGAAGTTCAGAAGGAAAAGAATGAATGGGATTTTGAAGGTAAAGTTCCTTCCATTTACGAGAATATGGGGTAAATACAGTATATGG
>CAZXZK010000070.1:3976-11347 GCA_964645295.1 uncultured Cytophagales bacterium
TATATGGGGTACCTTGGCCGGATAAAACTTCTTTTTTTTCAAAAATGGCTTGATCTTTAAATGTATGGAAAGAAATCCCGTTTTCTTTTAAAAAAAGTGCTATTTTTTCATCTCTTTGGATGGCATAACCTTCATAATCATGATTGGTAAAGACAGAATCTATGGAATAATCATTGAGGATTTCCTTAAATGCTTCCAATGGATTTTTATGCAAAATACGAATACTGGATTGGTAGGAATTTAATTCCTGATTGATCGAATCCAAGGCTTGGTAAATAAAACTAATTCTTGCATCCTGGGAATCTTGTAAATTTTCAAGAATATTCGGATCAAAAATAAAAATAGGCAAAACCTCTCTCCCAGAATTTAAAGCCCGGTATAAACCATGATTATCAGCAAGTCTTAAATCTCTACGAAACCAAAATACATTTATTCTATCCATACATCGAAAATATAAAAATTGAACTATTTTATGAATAAAAGTTTGATTTTTCTTGACAACCCCTAGTTGGAAAACGTATATTTGCAGATTATTGTTATTTAATAACAAATTATTCAATTAAACTATATCCAATGAAATTATCTGAATTCAGATTTGAATTACCATCCAACCTTATTGCATTGAATCCATCCGAAAATCGAGAAGATTCAAGAATGATGGTCGTTGACCGTGCAAAAGGTACCATCGAGCATAAAAAATTTACAGACATTACAACGTATTTTGGTGAGGGAGATGTTATTGTCACAAATAATACAAAAGTTTTTCCAGCAAGATTATTTGGTAACAAGGAAAAAACTGGTGCAAAAATAGAGGTTTTCTTATTAAGGGAATTAAACAGAGAACATAGACTTTGGGATGTTTTAGTGGATCCAGCCAGAAAGATCCGAGTTGGAAATAAATTATATTTTGGAGATTCTGATTTAGTAGCAGAAGTTATTGACAATACCACCTCTAGGGGAAGAACGATTCGTTTTTTGTATGATGGAGACCATGATGAATTAATGCAAGCGATTCATGAATTAGGAGAAACTCCTTTACCAGATGAAATTCGATTAAAAAGGGAAGCAAATGAAAATGATAGAGAGCGATTCCAAACTATTTTTGCGGAACATATTGGAGCGGTAGTTGCCCCAACAGCGGGTTTACATTTTTCCAAAATAGTGATGAAAAGAATGGAATTAGCAGGATGTACCTTTACACCTGTCACTTTGCATATAGGATTAGGATCATTTAGGCAAGTGGACGTGGAGGATTTAACTAAACATAAAACTGATTCAGAGCAATTCTTTATTAAACAAGAAACCTGCGAGACTGTCAATCAAGCCCTAAAAAATAAAAATAGGATACTTGCGGTGGGGACAACTACTTTGAAAGCCTTGGAATCTTCCGTAAGTGCGGGGGGATTACTTAAGCCAGTAGAAAGTTGGACGGACAAATTCATTTTCCCACCCTATGAGTTTAAAATTCCAAATGCCTTGTTAACCAACTTTCATTTACCTGAATCGATATTATTAATGATGACATCTGCATTTGGTGGTTATGAATTAATTCAAAAAGCGTATCAAGAGGCCATCAAAGAAAAATATCGCTTTTTCTCCTATGGAGATGTCATGTTGATTTTATAAGATTTTGAAAAAATATGCAATTATAGTAGCTGGAGGATCTGGCAGTCGGATGAAATCGGAAATTCCAAAACAATTTTTGGTATTAGGAGGAAAACCGATTTTATTGCATACTCTTGAAAAATTTAATTCACTGGACTCGAGTATAAAATTAATTGTAGTCTTACCAAAGAACCAAATTTCTTATTGGGTTAATTTATGTTCGACCTATCAAGT
This sequence comes from uncultured Cytophagales bacterium, assembly GCA_964645295.1. Classification (GTDB taxonomy): domain Bacteria; phylum Bacteroidota; class Bacteroidia; order Cytophagales; family Spirosomataceae; genus CAZVFE01. The sequence continues at coordinate 5,816 of CAZXZK010000070.1, forward strand.
TCCCGAACACGAAGTAGTTTCAGGTGGTGAAACACGGTTTCATTCTTCCCAAAATGGAATAAAAGCTTTGCAGGAGTACGAGGATGGTTTAATTGCAATACATGATGGAGTAAGGCCTTTAGTTGACCAGGAAACGATTCAAATGGCTTATCAAATTGCTGTAGAAAAAGGTTCTGCGGTAGTTGCCGTGGAAGCGAAAGATTCGATTCGTCGTTGGAATGCTGAAACCGATGAATATGAAAACCTGGATAGATCAACTCTGAGGATTATACAAACTCCACAAATATTCCGAAAATCAATCATGGAAAAAGCTTTTATGGTTAATTACAAAAGAATATTTACGGATGATGCTTCAGTCATGGAGGATTATGGTACGCCTATTTTTCTAGCCCCTGGAGATTATAAAAATATTAAAATCACCACTCCAGAGGATTTAATTTTAGCAGAAATATTATTAAAAGAAAGAACCTAATGAATAAAATTTGGGGCATTATAGCTAAAACTATTTTAAATAATAAAATACCACTCATCTTTTTGATCTTATTAGGTGCTCTTTTTGCAGGGTATATGGCATCAAAAACCCAGATGTCTTATGAATTAGCCAAAATTTTACCAAAGGAAAATCCCAATTTTAAGATTTATGAAGATTTTAAAAATCGGTTTGGAGAGGATGGATCAGTCATGGTTTTAGCCATGGAAAATAAGTTAATTTTTGATCCAGAAGAATTTAAAGATTGGAAAAAATTAACAGATACCCTCTCGCAGCTAGCTGGCGTGAAAAATGTATTATCTATTGCAAATGCCCCAGAATTAAAGATTGATTCGAATAAATTCTTTTCATCGAAAATTTGGGCTGATAGTTTAACCTATTCCAAAGAAAATCTTCATATTTTTAAGGCTAAGATAAAAGGTTTACCAATTTATAAAGAATTCCTTTATACGCGTGATTTTGATGTCCATTTAATGATGATTACGCTGGATCAAGAAACGATTAATGATAAAGGGAGAATCACCTTAGTAAGACAAATTAAAGATATTGGAAATCAATTTTCTTTATCAAGTAATCATGCATTGCATTATTCAGGAATGCCTTATATCCGGACAGAAATGACCTCTCAAATAACCAAAGAGTTATTTCTTTTTTTGGTCTTGGCCATTGTCATTTCTTCTTTGATTTTATTTTATTTTTTCAGATCCATCAGCGTAGTATTTTTTTCCTTATCAGTTGTAATTATTGGGATATTAAGTTCCTTGGCGACCATCGTATTATTAGGATATAAAATTACCTTATTATCCGGATTGATCCCTCCTTTAATTGTAATAATAGGAATACCTAATACAATTTTCATATTAAATAAATACCATGAGGTATTTTTACAAACAGGAAATAAAGAATCCTCTTTATTTGAGAGTATCTCTAAAGTAGGAAGAACCTTATTTTTAGCTAATCTAACTACAGCAATTGGTTTTGGGGTTTTTGCTTTTACGGGATCGGCCTTATTAGTAGAGTTTGGGGTAGTTGCATCGATTAATGTGATGATTACCTTTGCATGTTCCTTAATTATAATTCCTATTATTTTTTCCTTTAGAAAAAATCCAGAGAAAAGGGATTTGGCCCATTTTGAATCGAAAAAAATTACTGTTTTATTAAATAAAATTGAACTTTGGGTGTTAAACCACCGCAAATTTATTTATTCAATCATCGGATTTATTGTGATAGCTTCCATGGTAGGAATTTCACAAATTAAAACGATCGGTTATATTGTAGATGATTTACCATCGTCCAATTCAATTTATCAAGATTTAAAGTTTATTGAAAGGAATTTTAAGGGTGTCATGCCATTTGAAATTTCTGTGAAAGCAAATCAAGGTAAAATTTTATCCAATCATGACCTATTAACAAAAATTCGATTAGTTGAAAAAGAGGTCAAACAATATCCTGAATTTACCAAAGGCTTATCTGTGTTAACCGGGGTCTCCTATTTAAATCAAGTAATTCATGATGGAAAACCTCAATATTTCAGAATACCGAGTTTAAATGATTTAAAGAAAATCAAATCCTATAGTGGAAGTTCAATAACAAATGAAACAAATTTTAATTCATTTGTCGATAGTACTCAACAATATACCCGAATATCCTTTCAAATGGAAGACGCGGGTACGATCAGAACAAAGCAAATATTTTCAGAACTTCAGCCAAAAATTGATAGTATATTTCGATATGATATAAGAAGAGGAAGTTATTTGAATTCGGATGATGCAAAAGCATACAAAGCAACAATAACAGGGAATGCGGTGATTAATTCCTTTCAAACGGAATATTTAGAAAAGAATTTAATGGAAAGTACCTTATTTGCTATTGGTTTGATTTGTTTAATCATGGCTTCCTTATTTAGGTCTTGGAAAATGACATTGATATCGACTCTACCAAGTTTAATTCCATTAAGTATTACTGCAGGATTGATGGGATTTTTTGGAATTGCCTTAAAGCCGAGTACTATTTTAATATTTTCCATTGCTTTTGGAATCAGTAGTGATGGCACGATTTATTTCCTAACAAGGTATAAAGAAGAATATTTAAGTGTGAAGAATATTAAAGAGGCTGTTAAAAAGACTATACAGTTGACTGGTGTTTCGATGTTTTATACTGTTATGATATTATTTTTCGGGTTTTTCATATTTGCAACATCTGATTTTAAGGGAACTCAAGCCTTGGGAATATTATTATCTATCACCCTATTGATGGCAATGATTTGTAATTTAATATTATTGCCAGCATTTTTAATGAGTTTATCAAAAAGGGAAACAAAGAATTTGATAGAGGATAGATATGAATGATACTCAAAAAATATACAATCTTGAATTTTGGTTATTATGCTTGAGTAATTTTCTATTCAGTGCTTCCTTTTCTATGATTATTCCTGAATTACCGGATTATTTAGCATCCTTGGGAGGTAGAGAATATATTGGCTATATTATATCCTTGTTTACCTTGGCGGCGGCAATAAGTCGGCCTTTTTCAGGTAAATTAACGGATAAAATTGGACGTGTACCCATCATGGCCTTTGGGTCGGTAGTATGTTTTATTCTAGGAGGTCTATATCCAGCTGTACATACTGTAGGTGGATTTTTATTATTGCGTTTTTTTCATGGATTTTCCACTGGCACCAAGCCAACTGCCACAGCAGCCTATGTTGCTGATTTAATACCTTCTCAGAGAAGAGGAGAAGCCCAAGGGATGTTAGGCATATTTACTGCCACTGGGATGTCCATAGGACCAGCATTGGGAGGATTTATGGCGAATCAATTTGGAATCAATCCGATGTTTTATTCTTCATCGGTAGCTGCCTTATTATCGATTGCCATTTTGTTGAGTTTAAAGGAAAGTTTACCTGAGAAAAAAAGAAAAAAATTCAGCTTTAAATATTTTAGAATTGGGTTAAATGACATTTTAGAACCAAGAGTGATTCATATATTTTGGATATTTTTATTAATGACTTTTTCATCAGGTGTTATTCATACAATCATACCAGATGCTTCAAAAGTTGCTGGTTGGACAAACAAGGGATTGTATTTTTCGATTTATACCATTGCATCCATTCTAATTCGTTTTAGTTTTTCCAAGTTATCAGATCAAAAAGGAAGAATACCTGTATTAAAATATTCAATGGTACTTTTATTTATTTCCATGGTGATATTAGCCTGGAAAATAAATACTTCCACCATAATTATTTCTGCTATCTGTTTTGGATTTTCCTATGGGTTTAATACGCCTACCATTTCAGCTTGGGCAAATGATTTGGGACATAAATACCGCATGGGAAGGGCCATGTCGACCGTTTATATGGCATTAGAAATTGGAATTGGCTTGGGTGCCTTATTTACAGGTTGGGTCTACCAGGGAAATATGGATAATATTAAATATCCTTTCGCACTTTCGGCATTTTTAATTATACTTACTTTTATTTATCTAAACATCTTACAAAAAAGAGGGGATAATGGATTTTTTAGAATATCTAATTAAAAAGAATATTGATGCGGAAAGGTTCCAAGAAAAGGAATTGGAATTATTTCAAGAATGGGAAAAATCCTTTTCACAAATGAGTGAGAATTCTTTCACTTTACAAAAAAAATTTTCCATCAATAAAATCCGAAGAAAATATCAAAAAACTTCCGAATTTTAAACTTGATTTGTAAATTAGGAAAACTAAATCTAATTTAATTGTAATGAATCAAAATCGAAGAAAATTTATTCGTACTCTTAGTCTAACTTCTGCCCTTCTTTATGGATTAGATCCAAATAAATCATATGGTTATACCTTGGAAGATGAATTAAAAAAAATCAAAATTTCCAAGAATGATCACATTCGAATTGGTTTGATTGGGTGTGGAATAATAGGCCATTATGATGCTTCCACGGCATTAAAAGTACCAGGAGTAGAACTGGTTGCTGTGGCAGATTTATACGATGAGAGGCTCAAACGGGCCAAAGAAAAATGGGGTAAAGATTTATTTATTACGCGAGATTATCGAGAAATAATCAAAAGAGATAATATCGATGCGGTTTTAATTTGCACACCTGATCATTGGCATGATATGATATCCATTGATGCTATGAATGCTGGCAAGCATGTATATTGTGAAAAACCTATGGTTCAGGAGGTTGAAGAAGGATTTGAAGTTGTTAAAATAGCCCAAAAAACAGGTAAAGTTTTTCAGGTAGGAAGTCAGCGGGCATCATCAGTTGTTTCATGGGAAGCAAAAAAATACTTTGAAGCAGGAATCATTGGTGATATCACCTATGCAGAGGCCTATACGGATCGTTCTACAGCAAATGGTGCTTGGCAATATACCCTACCAAAAGGGGCATCTGAAAAAAATATTGATTGGGAAAGATTCTTGAAAGATACTCCAAAAATTCCTTTTGATCCTATTCGATTTTTTAGATGGAGAAATTTTAAGGCTTATGGAACAGGAGTTGCCGGAGATTTATTTGTACATAATTTTACTGGATTGCATACTATTACCTCTAGCCTTGGGCCAACGAAAATTTATGCACAAGGTGCCCTAAATTATTGGAAGGATGGTCGGGATTCTTACGATATTTTAACTGGATTCATGACTTATCCTAAAACAGATTCCCATAACCAATTTCAATTCATGACTCGGGTGAATCTAGCTGATGGTGCAGGTGGAGGAGAAAAAACTGTATTAGTGGGAACGGAAGGTGTCATAGAAGTGAGGGAAAATGGCCTGGAGATATCTTCATTTAAAAGGCCGAGCGTTCCTAGTATAGGAGGTTATGATTCCTTAGAGAGTTATCCCAAAGAAATGCAAGAAGAATTACTGAAAGAATATCATGCCAAATATGGCCCAGAGGATACAAAAGGGAAATTTAACGATAAAATCATCTTCCAAACGGAAAAAGGTTATGACTCTAGGTTAGACCATTTTATCAAATTCTTTGATTCGATTCGTCATGGAAGCCTGGTATTTGAGGATGCCGTTTTTGGATTAAGGGCAGCAGCCCCT
>CAZXZK010000071.1:0-11329 GCA_964645295.1 uncultured Cytophagales bacterium
GAACTGACGACCTTTGGGTTATGAGCCCAACGAGCTACCAACTGCTCCACCCCGCGATATATTGGATTGCAAAGATAGAATAATATTTCAGGATTTCCAATAAATTAGGATTATTTCTGAGAATTTAATATCGATTGGTAAAAATCGACATAAAGAGGCACAATCCGCTTGACATCGAAATCTTCTGCTCTTTTCCTGGCATTGGATTTAAATTTATTAAGAAGGGCTTCGTCTTTAAGAAGTTTAAGTGCATTTTTCGCCATATCTTCATAATCACCTATCGGGCTAACGAATCCGCAACAATCATTTTTTATCACTTCTGGTATACCACCTGCATTGGAAGCAATAACAGGAACCTCGCAAGCCATAGCCTCTAAGGCAGCTAATCCAAAACTTTCTTTTTCAGAGGGTAGCATGAATATATCTGCGAGGGAAAGAGCTTCTTCTATGGCATCTAATTTACCTAAAAAACGAACATCTTGATAAACCCCCAATTCTCTGCAAAGATTTTCAATACCCGTTCTCTCTGGTCCATCTCCAATAAATAGAAGTTTGGATTTTACCTCCTGATGGATAATGGCAAAGGCTTTAACAACATCTTGAATTCTTTTTACCTTTCTAAAATTGGAGGAGTGAATAATTAATTTTTCATTATTCGGGCAAATTGCCAATTTAAAATGTTCTTTTTTTTGTTTTTTAAATCTATTCAAATCAATAAAATTAGGGATAACTTGAATCGCTTTATGTATTTCAAATTCAGAAAAAGTATCATCTTTTAGGCTTTTTGAAACTGCTGTAATTCCATTTGATTCATTGATAGAAAAAGTTACCACAGGTTCAAAAGAAGGATCTTTACCCACCAAGGTGATATCAGTACCATGTAAGGTAGTGATGAATGGGATAGAATAATTTTTTGATTTCAATATTTGTTGAGCCAAATACGCTGCCGAAGCATGTGGGATGGCATAATGCACATGTAATAGGTCTAATTTTTCATTTATTGCAACATCCACAATTTTTGATGCGAGTGCTGACTCATAAGGTAAGTATTGAAATAAAGGATAGGATGATACACTAACCTCATGATAAAAAATATTTTCACTAAAAAAATCTAGTCGTGGGGGTTGAGAATAAGTGATAAAGTGAACTTCATGCTTTAATTCCGCAAGAGCTTTTCCCAACTCGGTTGCAACAACTCCACTTCCACCATAGGTTGGATAACAAATAATACCTATTTTCACAATATTTTTTATTTCTTAAACGGTCAATTTACGAAATAAGTTCCTATATGATGATAAGATTTTAAAAATTATTATGTCGTTTATCAATATCCTGTTAGGAAAATAGGGCTATTTCCTCTAATTTTATGGGTGGGTGGTGGTGGCATTTTTGGTTATTAATTAATCAATACAAATGAAAAAAATCTTAATTTTTGCTTCTGGATCTGGAACCAATGCTGAAAAAATATATGAATATTTTTTAACAGATTCTCAAGTGAAAATTGCAAAAATATATTGTAATAATTCCAAGGCTGGTGTTATTCAAAGAGCCAATCGTTTGGGAATTGAGTTACGGTTATTCAACAGAGAAGAATATAAAAATTTAAGTCTTTTAGAAGAAATAAAAAATGAAAAACCAGACCTCATAGTTTTAGCTGGATTTTTATGGTTAATCCCTGCTGAAATGGTTCAAGCTTTTCCTAAAAAAATCATTAATTTACATCCAGCCTTGTTACCTAAATATGGTGGGAAGGGAATGTATGGACATTTTGTACATGAGGCCGTCATTGAAAATAAAGAGAAAGAATCTGGTATAACCATTCATTATGTTAATGAAAAATATGATGAAGGTGCCATTATTAAACAAGCTTCCTATCCCATATCTGAGCAAGATTGTGTGGAATCAATCTCCCAAAAAGGTCAAAAATTGGAACACCAATGGTTTCCTCTTGTTGTAGACCAGATTCTTAGGAGTCAATAATTGAAATCTATAGGGGGGGGAGACTTAATAATTACCTCACTATTGTCTTTTGTTTCTAAGTATAACTTGTCAATTGTTTTATTAAATACTGGATGAATGAAATCTTCCTCAATTTCTTTAAAGGGAATTAAAATAAATCTTCTTTCTTGAATATAAGGATGAGGGATAATCAAATCGTTCAAATGAATAACCTCATCTTCGATAAATAAGATATCAATATCAATTATACGTGGCCCCCACTTTTCTTTTCTTATTCTTCCAGAATTTTTTTCCATTTGAAGAACAATTCTTAAAATTTCCCCTGGAGAGTCAATCCTTGATTTTATTTTTAAAACTTGATTTAAAAAGTCCGGTTGTTTTTTAAACCCCCAAGCTGCTGTTTGATAAATGGAGGAAAATTTTTGAATAATCCCAATATTTTTTTCAATTTCAGGATATAATTCAAGGAAAATATCCTGAGTATTTTCTAAATTACCTCCAAGAGAGATAAATATTGTTTTCATTCTCTTTTTATTTTAAACAAAAATACAAAATATGTCAGAAAGTATTAATCTAGATAATATCAAACCTGGAACTTTATTAGTTTCCGAACCTTATTTATCGGATGAAAATTTTCGTAGGACAGTTATTTTAATTTGTGAACACAGTAAAAGCCATAGTTTTGGATTGGTATTAAACCAACCTCAAGGTAATATTTTAGAAACAAGTATTGAAAATGAACTTAGTTTAGAGCTTCCTTTATTTTTAGGTGGCCCAGTTGACCCGACTGTCATGCAATTTGTTCATAAACGACCAGATATTATTCCCAATGGGGTAGCTTTAGGTTCTGGTTTATATTGGGCAGGTGATTTTGAAATTGCGATTCGTTCTTTAGTAAATAAGGAAATAGAGGTTGGGCAAATCAAATTTTTTATTGGATATTCTGGTTGGGGGGCAGGTCAATTATCCCGTGAAATTAGACAGAATTCGTGGATATTAGGGAATGTGAATCGAGAATATTTATTTGATACAGAACCAAAAAAATTATGGAGAAAGGTATTGTTTGACAAAGGAGGTGATTATCGTTTACTTTCCAATTACCCGCTAGATCCAAGCCTTAATTAAGATTTATTCCAGATTTCCCAAGCCTTTTCTGCTTGCCCATGAAGCATGGGTAGACCATAATAAATTCCTCCTACTCCATTTTCTAATCCTTTCTTTAAAAATAAGGTTTCAGTTGGATTATAAACAATATCATATAAAAAATGATTTTTGTTTAATAATTCATAGGGTATTAAAGGAAATGTTTCTATGTTGGGGTGCATTCCTAAGGGTGTACAATTGACAATTAGTCCGACTTGTTTTATAAATTTTGGGATTTGTTCATATGAAATGGTTTCTATACTTTCTTTTCTAGAAACTTTAATGACATCAATCCCTAAATCTTTTAAGGCTATGATAATGGCTTTGCTTGCACCACCTTGACCAAGGATAAGAGCTGATTTATCTTTAAAAAAATTAAATTTATCCCAGGCCTCAAGGGTGTTTCTAAATCCCCAATAATCCGTATTATAACCTTTTAATTCTCCATTTGGCAAAAATTTAATCGTATTTACAGCACCAATTTCTCTAGCCGCTGGATCTAATTTTTTTAAGTATTTGATAATATTCTTTTTATGTGGGATGGTAACATTTAACCCAACTAAACGGTCATGGTGTTTTTCAATTAATGATGGAAAATTTGTTAGATTTTCTAATTCAAATAATTCGTATTCATGGGAATTTTGAATAGAAAGTTTTTCAAATTTTTCAGTGAAATATTTTTTTGAGAAGGAATGACCCAAAGGGAATCCAATTAATCCAAATAATTTCTTAGAGCCCATCAGTTTTTTGGTTTAATTTTTGCCTTTAAAAAACCAATGATAATAGGCAAAACAGATAAAATAACGATCAATAATACAACTTTTTCAAAATTTTGATTAACCCATTGATTATCTCCAAGAAAATAACCTAAGCTTGTAATACTACTTACCCAAATTGTCGCTCCCAGAAACCCAAATAACAAGTATAGTGAATATTTCATTTTTCCTGTACCTGCCACGAAGGGTGCTACAGTTCTCACAATGGGTATAAATCTGGCTAATATGACAGTATTTGTGCCATATCTCGTGTAGAAATCTTGGGTTTTTTCGATGTGTTCTTTTTTGAGCAAAAATATTTTTTCTTTTTTTAAGACGATTGCTCCGAAATATTTTCCTATGAAATAGTTTACTTGGTCTCCTAATATAGCTGCTAAAATTAATAGAGGAACTATCGTACTTATACTCAGGTCCTCCCCATTTGCTGCTAATAATCCTAATGAAAATAATAAGGAGTCTCCGGGAAGTAAGGGGAATACAACCAAACCTGTTTCAACAAATATAATAAGGAAAATCAAACCATAGGTTAAGGTACCATGGTCTGCAATAAAGGAATTTAAAAAACTTAAGGGGTCTTTTAAAAGAGTAAGAAATTCTTGAACAAGCATGGAATTATTTTAAAAAATGACTAAAAGTATCTCCTCTCAAACCAAGTCTAATGGTTTCAAGAGAAATTACTTCATTAGGACTAATATTTCCAAGGCTTACATTCGCCCCTACTAATTTGACAAACCATACTTGTTGAGATTTTTGGGGAGCTTCCCAAATAATTTTTTCTTCAGGAATCTGGGTTAAAATTTCCTCTACTAGGCCTTGTCTTACCTCTCCAGAGGAACGGAATAAACCAACATTCCCACCTTCTCTTGCTTCTCCAATTACCTTCCATGCACCGGCTTCCAATTCCATCTTCATTAATTGAATCCATTTATAAGGCGGAATAATTTTAGCTTCGTCTTTGGAACCAACCTCCGATAAAACCGTTACTTGCTTGGATAGAGTTTCAATAAATTTACATTTTTCTTCGGACGGCATATCAACAGAGCCATCTGAAACTTCTGCAAATTCCATTCCATAAATATCGAGTAATCTTCGATAATCATCAAATTGATTTCTAATATAAAATGCTTCAAATAAAGTTCCTCCAAAGTAAACGGGAATACCTGCATTTTTATAAATTGCAAGCTTTTCCTTTAGAACTGGAGTTACATAAGAAGTTGCCCAACCAAGTTTTATAATATCTGTATAGGAGCTATTCATTTCTAAGAAATCCTCTACCTGCCTTATGCTAAGACCTTTGTCCATCACCATTGTTATTCCTTTTTCTCTTGGCTTTTCAGTTCTCTCTGGAATCTGCTGTAAATTATAATTCATATATTTTTTTTTAAACCCAAATAACTCTCAAAAATAATGGAATAGGTTGATTGTGGCAAACTTAATTTTTAAGATTACAAATATTCTTTACATTTGTAAAAAAAATTTTTATGAAAAAAATTGTATTTGCTTTCATTTTTGGATTATTGGCTGTTCAAAATGGATTTTCTCAAATTAAATCAGATGATATTTTGGGGGAGTGGTTGTCTGAGGAGAAGGATGGTAAGGTAATGATTTACAAACAAGGGAATAAATATTATGGTAAACTAAGTTGGCTATTACGCTCCCAAAAAAAAGATGAATTTAATCCAGACCCTAAATTGAGAGATCAATTGTTAATGGGTAAAGTCATTTTAAAAGAATTTGATTTTGAGGATGGAGAATGGGAGAATGGAACAATATATGACCCTAAATCAGGTAAAACCTATTCTTGCGTAATGAAATTAACAAACAACAAACAACAATTGGATATAAGGGGCTATATTGGTATGCCAATGTTTGGCCGAACAAGTATCTGGACTCGACCTAAGTAAAATTTATGAAACCAAATGAAATGATTTTGGCTTATTTAAATGAGAATTTAAATAAACCAATGGGTTTAGCTGCAAATGCAGGACCCGTCGCTATGGCTTTGGATGGTGTCTTACTTGAGGCAAAAAAAGGATCTATAACTGCAGAATTTGAAGTAAGAAAGGATCAATTGAATCATGCCAATGTATTACATGGTGGAATTATTACCACTATGCTGGATGAAATTATGGGAATGACCTTAATTACTGAGGAAATATCAAATTTATACGTAACCATAAACTTAAATGTGGATTTTTTATACGGTGCAAAATTAGGCGAAAAAATCAGGGTGGTATCTCAGATAATTCGGGTAGGAAAAAAGGTTGCCAATATTGAAGGTAAAATGTTTAATGCTGAAGGGAAATTAATAGCCAAAGCCACCTCTAATTTCGCATCTACTTCCATACCCTTTAAGGGATAATTTTTTCTTTCAATTTTATTTGGTCTATGATGGAACAATCTTTTAATTGACCGAATAAATATCTATTTCTGGCGAAATATTTATATCCTTTATTTAAGAGAAATTTTGGCAGTAATCTAAGAATGATAGACAGGAATTTTAATAGCCTATTTGAATTAAGGAATATTTTAATAATCGCCTCAGAATAATAATAAACTTGGCCATTCTCCAAAACGACTAAGCTGTCTAAATCAGGTGTTAATCCGTATTCTTTTTCAATTCTTTTAAAAAAATTTGATTGAATAGAAGAAAAAATAAATTCATTTTTATTGTCAAATCGAATTAATAATTTCGTAAAACGATTGCAAACTAAACAATCCTTGTCAATAAAAATGATAATTTTTTTCGAATCAATCATTTTAAATAGTTAAATTGAAATTTTACTGTAAGTTTACTAAGATATTCATGGAAATGGTTAATAAATCAGTCTTTTTTTCACTATTATTTTTTGGGCAGATATTACTAGCTCAAACGCAAAAGCAGGACCTTTCTAATGATTGTGATTGTCAGGACGGGCGATTTCACATGGAAATAAATAAAGGTAAATTAGAATTAATACCTGGAATTTACCGTAGTAGAATGGGGAGATTTTCGAATGGATTTGGTTTAAATAATCAAAACCTAACCTTGAATATTTACTTTCCGTTTACCCATTTATTAAGAAAGGATGGACGAGAGGAAAATTTAATGCAAATGAATGTGGTATCTTTTATTCATTTTTCAGATGAAGGAAATTACGGAGTTGGATTTGGCTCAAAAACGCGTTGGTTAATAAAAAATAATTGGTATTTGTCCTATCAAGGTGGGATTGGTTGGTTTGATACCAATAATAGTTTGGCCAATGACGGTTTAAATACCAGGGGATTTAATTTCCATCATATTTTTTCCATTATTCGCCCAATTAATAAAAAATGGGATGCTTCCTTAAATTTTATTCATGTTTCAAATGGAGGTATTGTTGGGAAAAACGAAAATAGTAATGTTCAGGATGTCATGGGCGTAGGAGTTTCTTATCAATTTTAAGATTATGAAAAATTTTTGTATTGTATTTTTACTATTATTTCTTCCGAAGGAAATATATTCCCAGTCTAATAAGAATTCCTTTGTTTTTCCACTTCAAAATCAGCATGTTCATAGTAGTTCATTGGTTGAATTAACCAATGGAGATCTCCTAGTTGTTTGGTTTCAAGGTTCAGGAGAGCGAAAAGCGGATGATGTTAAAATCATGGGTTCACGATTAAAATTTGGATCTAATTCTTGGGAACCTCCCTTTGAAATGGCAGATACCCCTAATATTCCGGATTGTAATCCGGTTTTATATTTAAATGAAAAAAATGAATTATTTTTATTTTATGTTGCAGTTCGTGCAAATAAATGGGAAAACGCTATTCTTCGTTATAAAAAATCAAAAAATTTTAATGGGGAGGGGGCTCCGATTTGGAATTGGCAGGAAATTATCATACCGAAACCCTCTCAAGATTTTTCCTTGGTTGTTGAATCAAAGTTTAAGGAATATGCAAGTAGGGGCCTATCTTGGGCTGCTTATGCTCCCCAGTATGAAAAAATGTTGGTTGATGCAGCAAAAGATTTATCCAAAGTTCAAGAAGGTTGGATGTCGAGAACTCAACCTATTCTATTAAAATCAGGGAGAATTTTACTCCCACTTTATTCGGATGGTTTTAATTTTTCCATTATAGCCTATTCAGATGATTTTGGAAATTATTGGGAAATAGGGGAACCTTTGGTTGGATATGGAAATGTTCAACCTAGCTTATTTGAAAAAGAAAATGGAGATATTATTTCTTATATGCGTGATAATGGAGATAAACCGAATAGAATTTTGAAGGCGAGTTCAAAGGATCAAGGGGTAACTTGGACAGTTGCCGTCGATACCGATATTCCAAATCCAGGAGCAAGTATTCATGGTGTAAAAAGGAAAAATGGTGATTGGGTCTTGGTATTTAATAATTTGGAAAATGGCAGAAATAATTTAAGTTGGATCATTTCTAAAAATGAAGGGGAGACCTGGTCTTCACCCATTGTAATTGAAGAATCAACTGATAAAGGCGATTCTTTTTCCTATCCTACGATCATTGAAAGTAAAAAGGGAGATTTACTTCTAACTTATTCCTATCATATAAAAGGGGAGGGGAAATCGATTCGATTTGTTAAACTAATTGAATAAAAAAAAGCCCAGAATCTCTTCTGAGCTTTTGGGAGAATGATGGGGTTCGAACCCACGACCCTCGGAACCACAATCCGATGCTCTAACCAACTGAGCTACAATCTCCATTTAGGAATGCAAAAATAGTTAATTGAATTAAAAATTAAAAATTAAAAATTAATATTTATGATAAATTTTTAATCCTTTCTGAACATTCCCTAATTATTTATTCAAATTATTCCTGACGCTCAATTATTTGCTTTCCTGATATCTTTTTTCGGCTGCATTCCAATCTATAACATTCCAAAATGCATCGATATAATCAGGTCTTTTATTTTGGAATTTTAAATAATAAGCATGCTCCCAAACATCTAATCCAATTATCGGAGTGCCTTTAATATCCGCAATATCCATTAAAGGATTATCTTGATTAGGTGTTGAACCTACAGAAACGGTTCCTCCATTGCTTACTAACCATGCCCAACCTGAACCAAAACGAGTAGCTGCTGCTTTTTTGAATTCAGCCTTGAAATTATCAAAACTTCCAAATGCTGAATCAATGGCAAGGGCTAATTCTCCTACAGGATTTCCACCTCCGTTCGGAGATAAAATATTCCAGAATAAATCATGATTAAAATGCCCCCCTCCATTGTTTCTGATGGCTGGACTTAATTTTGAAATATTTGCTAATAATTCTTCTAAAGATTTTCCTGCTAAATCAGTTCCTTCTACAGCAGCATTCAAATTTGTTACATAAGCGTTATGATGACGGTCATGGTGTATTTCCATGGTTATTGCATCAAAATGTGGTTCTAATGCATTGTTTGCATAAGGTAATGGGGATAATTCAAAAGCCATAATTTTAAAGTTTTAAGTTTTATAATTAATCTATCTTTTCATAGTGAAAAAATCTCGAAGCATAGCTTCAGATTCATTCTCTAATATTCCTCCTAAAACAATTGTTTTAGGGTGAAGTGGGTTTTTGTTTAGTGAACTGAAACCCCGTTTATTATCTGGCGCTCCATATACTAATCGTCCTAGTTGAGCCCAAAATATAGCTCCCGAACACATTAAGCAAGGTTCTAAACTCACATAAAGGGTACAGTCTTTTAAATATTTGGAGCCAATTGTCTGGGCTGCAGAGGTAATTGCTAACATTTCTGCATGTGCTGTAACATCATTTAATTTTTCAGTCTGATTATAGGCCTTGGCTACAATTTGACCATCCCATACAACTACTGCTCCTACAGGTATTTCTTCTTCCTCTAAAGCATATTCTGCTTGCCTCAAAGCCATCTTCATGAAATACTCGTCCTCTTTTAGAACCATAATTCCTCTGCTTTTGTTAATTTATTTCTCAAATAAAAATCTAAAATAACAATCGCAGCCATGGCTTCTACAATAGGAACTGCCCTGGGTACAACACAAGGATCATGTCTTCCCTTTCCACTTACAACAATTTTCTCTCCTTTTTCGTTCAAACTATCCTGATCTTTCATGATTGTTGCAACTGGTTTGAAAGCCACTTTAAAATCAATAGGTTCTCCATTTGATATCCCTCCCTGGATTCCTCCAGAATGGTTCGTCAACGTTTTTACTTGTCCATTTTCACTCTTTACAAAGGCATCATTATGCTCAGATCCCCTTCGCTTTACCCCTTCAAACCCACTTCCATATTCAAATCCTTTAACAGCATTTATGCTCAACATCGCTTTTCCTAATTCTGCATGTAATTTATCAAAAACCGGTTCACCAAGTCCTATTGGACAGCCTTGAATAACACCCGTAATGATACCCCCTACAGAATCCCCTTCTTTTCTGATGCCATCAATATAATGGAACATTTTCTCTGCCATTTCTGCATCCGGACACCTTACTGCATTTTCCTCTGCAACTGCAAAATCTAATTCCTGCCAAGATTTCTTTAGACTTAGTTCACCCACTTGGCTAACGTAGGCATTAATATTTACGCCAATATTTCTTAGAAATAATTTTGCAACCGCTCCTGCTGCTACCCTTGCCACAGTCTCTCTTGCAGAACTTCTTCCTCCTCCTCTATAATCGCGAATGCCGTATTTAGATGAATAAGTAAAATCTGCATGAGAAGGTCTAAATTGATCTGAAATATGTGAATAATCCTTGGAGCGTTGATCTTTATTTCTTACAAGCATTGCTATAGGTGTGCCCGTAGTCTTTCCTTCAAATACCCCCGATAAAACTTCTATAACATCCTCCTCCTTTCTTTGGGTGGTAATTCTAGATTGACCTGGCTTTCTTCTATCTAATTCTGATTGTATAAAATCAATATCAAAATCAACCCCTGCTGGGCAACCTGTTATAACAACGCCTACAGCAGGTCCATGCGACTCTCCAAACGTGCTAATTTGAAATATTTTTCCGTATATACTTCCCATAGATTATTTTCTTGACCTAATAAATAGTAAAATCAGGCCTAAAACTGATAATATTAATACTAAATTTCCTAATTTTTTCCAATCTGACCAATTATTTAGGGCTAATTCTCTGGAATTAATTTTTTCAATTCCTTTATAAATTTCTGAATTTTCATACTTTGTACTTAATAATGAGTCTGTGGCTTGCCCTATTACATAAATCATTTTACTGGATTTTAGGGTATCTAGTTTCCCAGTTCGGGTATTAAAATAAACCCATTTAAAATAATTTCCTAAAGAGAATTTTCCTGGTTTTTGAGGTATGATGGTATAATTTAAACGATACCTCCCCAACATTTCCCGGTTCGTAGAAAAAACACTTGTTGCTTGAGATTCATTATTAATATTTAAAAAATAATCTGATTCAATTTGATCATCCCTGTATGGCAGCTCGATCTCTTACTTTTCAACTTGGTAGTGATTCTTACCGCTG
>CAZXZK010000072.1:0-11294 GCA_964645295.1 uncultured Cytophagales bacterium
GATTATAACGAACTTGCATGTATCCTCTAATATTGAAGGAATCATACCATTTTTGATTTTGCGCGAATGTTTCAGAAAATAGAATAGTAGTTAATCCTATGATTAATAGTATTTTTTTCATCATGATATTGGTGTTTTTTAAAATAAAAGTACTATTAGGGAGAGGTTTTTAAGCCTTTCCTTTAAAAAAGAAATTAATTGCAAGAACTACGCTTACAGAAACCATGATTCCTATCATTAATTTTAAGAAATCTTTTCCGATAAGCGGGAATACTTTTTTAGAAAAACCTCTATGAAGAGCAATCTCTCTACCTGCTAATAAACCTACGAATACAAAGGTTGTACTCATCGGAATATTATTTATTTGGTTGAAGAAATATAAAACAAAGGCATAAACTAAGTCGATGATAGTCGCACTTCTGATATATTTTGTATCGGTTTTATTGGATAATAATTTTTGAATTTTACCTCCACCTTCGAAAATCATAAACCCTAATACAATGGCATAAAAGGCAACCACTAAGCTGGTACCTAAAAGGGAATGTTCCCTTGGTAAAAATACGGCAATGTTGGCATGGTCGTGTTGTAACCATTGTATCCAAAGGAATCCAGTTGAACCCCATTGTGCTACTCTCCAAAAGATATCCATTTTTGAATTAGGATTTTTGAATAGATTCAATAAATGATGTAATGTATACCAAATAATGAATGCAGAAAAAGCAGCAACAAAATATCCAACAAAACTTTTTACTAGCATGCTTTCCATGACCACGGTGGAAGCAAATACCGATAAAACGATAAATGAAGTAGAAACTGGAATACCTAAACGGGTAAGAATTAATAAAGCTAGCGGGGCTAAAATGTGGTACCATTGAACTGTTTGAAAGGGAATTTTATCTAATTTTCCATAGCTTAAATCCCCAGAATAATGTCCGTAAAAAACGACTACCGCTAATAATACTGAAGCAAAAAGCCATTTATAATACCATTTTACGCTTTGGTTGGAACCAATCCATGTTCCGAGAGTTTGTAGAGAGTCATTAGCGATTACTGCATAACCAGCGAATAAAAATCCTAATAAACCGAATAATTCCATACGTTTTGTTTTAATTGATTAATAATTTCAAAAAGATAAAGTTGCTTGCGGTCAATAAACAAGTCCCGGGGAGTGTTAATAACCAGATTAATAATATTTTAATTACTGTATTCAATTGGAGATTTGAAAAGCCTTTGTCTACCACCATGGTTCCGGAAATTCCGGAGGAAAGTGTATGGGTGGTTGAGACAGGAAGGCTAAACAAGGAGGCAAACCCGATGGTTGAGGCTGCAACTAATTCTGCCGATACGCCTTGAGCATAGGTAATCTCTGAGCGTCCGATTTTTTCCCCGATAGTAATCACAATTCTTTTCCAACCAATCATGGTTCCAAAAGCTAGAATAATTGCCACTAAATAAACCACCCATTTGGGAACATAATTAATATGTCCAACTAAAGTTGATTTTACTTTATTTAGTTCTGGAATTAGAGTGGCTACTTCTTGATTATTTGAACTGGTAATTTCAGATATTTTTTGGTTGATTTCAATCAAGTTTTTCCTTATTTTTTTTTCTTGTCCTGATTCTTCCGGCATAGACTTAAATTCTTTTATCGAATTTTTTAGGCTTGTTAAATTTTCTGATGGATTTGAATCAACAATTTTTTCAATTTTATTAATCTCGGTCTTAATTATTTGAGGATTTAGGTCAGGATTAATGGAAAAAAAACTAGGTAAAAGAGATATTAGCACAATCATTATCAAACCCATCCCCTTTTGACCATCATTTTTTCCGTGGAAAAAACTGACTAAATTACTTGAAATAAATAAAACAATTTTTATTCCTTTTGGAGGTTCATGATTTTTATCTTGGGTTTCAAATAATTCATTTTTTAGCCTAGAATTATTAAAGAAAAACTTTAAACACAACATTAATAAAATGGCCATGGAAAATCCAAGTATTGGAGCAATAATTAATCCAAAAATTAATTTTTTACTTTCGTTCCAATCAAATAAATTAAAATAATATTCACCGTCTTTATTTACGTATAAAGCCAAACTAATACCCAAAATGGCACCTATTAAGGCATGGCTGCTTGAGGAAGGAATTCCCACATACCAAGTTCCTAAGTTCCAAATAATTGCACTTAGCAACATGGAATAGACCATGATTAAATTGGTTTTTAAATCTTGATCGTTTACAATCTCGTAAGGTAATAAATAAATAATGCTAAGACCCACGCCAATTCCCCCGGAAATGACCCCTAAAAAATTAAAAAAGGCGGATGAAAATACTGCTTGCTCAGGCTTCATTGAATTCGTGTAAATGACCGAGGTCACTGCATTAGCTGTATCATGAAATCCGTTTATTAGGATAAAAAATATGCTTAGCAAAAGGGCAATTACAATAAATATAGCCATTAGCAAAGATAGCCCAAACATGGTTTATTAAAATAAATTTTTCTTATATTGGTGTTTCAGACACAAAATTACAATTCTGAATAAAAGACTATATTAATTAATTATTAATTCAAGCATTAATCACCTTAGATTTTGATAAAAACCCCTTTAAATTCAATTTAAGACTATTTAAAATTTAACAATAATTTAACATTGGAATAAAATACCATCTTCTCAATCAATCAATTTTGGTATAGTCTGCCTATTTATCCCCTTAATTTATTTGCCTATTTATAAATTGGCGTATATCTTTAGCAAAATTACCTGGAAAATTAAGTGAGAATCCTATTTATTTCCCAAGACTTCTATCCTGATTCAGTAGCGGTATCTTTATTCGTTTCTGATTTAGCTTTTCATTTGGCAAAAAATGGTCATGAAATAGAAGTAATCACTTCTCGCTATCAATATGAGTTGCCCTTGGTAAAATATCCCTTAAATGAAATAGTCAATGGGATTAAAATTCGAAGAATCCGGCATACAAAATTTGGCAAAAAATTGATTCTAGGAAGATTATTTGATTTTACAAGTTTTACCTTAAATATAAGTCTTCATTATTTATTTCGAAAAAATACGTCTTATGATTTAGTGATTGGTAATTCTTCACCTCCCATTCTTTACCTTTTTTCTGCTTTGATTTCCCGTTTAAAAGGAAATCCCTTTTGTCTTTGGTTAATGGATTTTCAACCCGAATTATCCATTGCAGCCGGATTAATAAAAGAGGAGGCATTATCAGCAAAAATTTTAAGTTATGGTGGAAAAATTGCTAGAAGGAATACTCAATTAATATTTACCTTAGATCATTTTATGAAAGAAAACCTCCTAAAAATGGGAGTAAATCATTCTAAAATTAAAGTGAATCCACTTTGGTCTACTCTCTTGGAGAAAAATACTTTTTCAAGAGAATCGAATCCCTTTCGAAAAAAACATCAATTTCAGGACAAAACCATCCTCATGTATTCGGGTAATCATGCCTATGTGCATCCTTTAAATACTGTTTTAGAGACAGCACTCGAATTAAAAAATTCTGAAGAATTTATGTTTGTATTTATTGGTGAGGGTGTACGCAAAAAAGATATTGAAAATTTTAAGTTTCAACATGGATTGACAAATATTCTTTCTCTTCCTTTTCAAGATCGAGAGAATTTTCATATTTCTTTAGGAGCGGCAGATTTGCAAATCGTCATTTTAGGGGAAGGACAAGTGGGTCATACACATCCCAATAAAATTTACGGTGCCTTGGCTTCTGGCAAACCTATTTTATATATTGGGCCTAGCCCTTCTCATGTTACAGAATTGTTGGAAGGTTTAACCGGAAATATTATTTTAAACCATGGAGAATCCCAAAAACTTGTGAAAGAACTTCGAAAATTTAGGGAAAATCAGTTTTCAATTTTATCTAAAACAGAAGATCAGAATATTCGCTTCATCCAAAAAAACTTTCATAAAGATGAACTATTAGATATCATGAAAAAGGAAATAGAAAGCTTTAATCCGTAGTTTCAACATGCTTTTTTAGAATTTTTTTTCCTTCTTCCTTTGACCTCTTCGTTTTTTTTAATCCCCACATGATTTCGGTTGCTTTTTTTCGACTTAAATCAATATCTAAAATAGGAGGGGGGTAATTTAGTTCTTTAAATCCCGCATATTCCCAGGGTTCGTGGATAAATTCTAGTGGGACCTCTCTCAATTCGGGGATCCATTTTTTTATAAATTCTCCTTCTGGATCATGCTCTTTTGAATTTTTTATTGGATTATAAATTCGAATAGTATTAACTCCTGTTAGTCCTGATTGCATTTGTATTTGAGGATAATGAATCCCGGGCTCATAATCCAAAAATTGTCGTGCTAAAAAATACCGTAAATCTTTCCAATCTTGCCATAAATTATGCACAAAAAATGAGACTACCATCGCCCGCATTCTAAAATTTATATACCCTGTTTCCACCAAGGCTCTCATACTAGCATCAACTAATGGAATCCCTGTTTTTCCCTCTTCCCAAGCTTTAATCAGGTCTTCTCGCTTTTCTTTTTTTAAATTTCTATAAACGGGATTTATCGCTATATTTTCCATACTACATTCATCTTCAAATTTTTGAATGAAATGGCAATGCCAATGCAATCTTGAAATAAAATTATAAAGCGACCGTTTATTATTGGATTTATTAATAGCCTCTAAGGTGGCTTGGTAAACCATTCTCATACTAATATTTCCAAAACTTAAATAAGGTGAAATCCGGCTGCAGCTGGTTCTACTACCCAATGGTTTGGATATTTTTTTAGAATAATTCACATGTCTTTCTTTCAAAAATGTCTTTAAATATTTCCAAGCATAGCTTTCTCCCCCTGGCTGAAAATTATTATTGGTGATAGCCCAGTTTTTCGAAATCTCTTCCCCCTTTAAATTGATTTCTTTTTCATCTATTGTATTCCATATACAGTTTTTTATTTGAAAGGGCTTTTCTCTCATTTTAGATTCCCACCTTTTATTCCAGCCATTTCTCGTCTTTAATTTTCGAATAATTCCATTGGTTTGAAATTCTCTCCATAGAATGGTGTTTTCCTGACAAAAATCTGCGATTTCCCGATCGATAGCATAACTTATTTCATTGCCCGTTTCTTGGTGGGAAAATAAGGTTTTTATTGAAAATTTCTCATTCAAATATTCAAATACTTTGGTTGTCTCTTTTTGAATAATAAAAAGTTTCGCCTTTTTCTCTTTTAAATTTTTTTGAAGATCCATTAAAGATTCATAAATAAACCGGAAATGTCTTAAATCTGAATCTGGGGCATTTATTAATTGAGGGTCGAATATGTATAAAATTAAAAAAGGAAGTGTTGATTCTGTGGCATGAAATAATGGGCCATGGTCTAAAATTCTAAGATCTTTTTTTAGCCAGACAATATTTATTTCCTTTTTCAAATTTTATTCTTTTTTCTTCTAACTTTGGCAATTATAAAATTGTTATAATTTCTCTTATGATTAACTATTTTTCTGTTTTGGGTTAAGGCAAAATGTCTAACCAAATTGTAAAAGAGCAATGGGTTCAATGGTTGGCCCAGCTCGCTGAAAAAGAATTTGTTCTAATAGATGATTTTCTCCCCATAAATACCCTTCAATCGATTGAAGAACTTTTTGAAAAAGTATATTTAGAAGAAGATTTTAATCCTGCCAAAGTGGGTTCTTCATCCCATGAAAAAAGAATGGATGAAATACGTTCTGATTCAATTTATTGGCTCGATATAAATCAACATACTTCCATTGCCAATTTTTTTGAACTAGTGAGAGAAATGATGCAAGAGATAGGGGAATTCCTCTTTCTTTCTCTCCAGGGTTATGAATTTCATTTGGCGAATTATCCAACAGGAGGGTATTATAAAGCTCATCTAGACCAATTCAAGGAAAGAAATAATCGCATGATTTCAGTGGTCATTTATTTAAATAAAAATTGGGAACATGGAATGGGAGGAGAATTAAAAATTCACGGAGAAAATGAATTAATTATTGAACCACTGTATAATCGGGCGGTGATTTTTCGATCGGATACCATTCTTCACGAGGTTCTCCCTACCCAATTTGAACGAAAATCTCTGACAGGCTGGCTTTTAAAAAGACCTTCTGATATTGGGGTTTTGAATTATTAATTTTGACCGTTCATCTAAAAAATATAATAAATTACTGATTTCAATTTTTTTTTCAGTTGTTTTGCAGCCTTATTCAACCTAAAACTATTATTATGAAGGGACTAAATAATCTATTCGTCCGAAATCTACTATTATTACTATTAATTTCAACTATTGGATTTGCATAAAACAATATCAACCTTTTAGTTTTTTGTAAAACAGAAGGATTTAGACACCAATCTATTGGGGCAGGACAAACCGCATTAAAGAAAATGGCAGCAGAAAAGGGATTCAGTGTAGAATTTACAGAGGATGCTAGTCAATTCAATGAAAAAAATCTTGGGAAATATCAAGCCGTTATTTTCCTAAATACTACTGGGAATATTTTTAATGAAGATCAGCAAGGAAGTTTTGAGAGATACATTTAGGCTGGCGGAGGCTGGGTAGGTATTCACTCGGCAACCGATACAGAGTATCAATGGCCATGGTATAATCGTTTGGCTGGCGCTTGGTTTTTAGATCATCCAATGCCAAATAATGTTCAAAATGGACGATTTTATGTAACAGAAAGAAATGCCATGACGGCGGGTATGCCAGATTCTTTTGAAAGAAAAGATGAGTTTTATTCCTTTAAAAGTATTCAAAAAGATATCCATCCGGTTGTAAAGTATAGATGAATCTACTTACCAAGGGGGTAATAATGGTCAGGATCATCCGATTTCCTGGTATCATGAATTTGATGGTGGAAGAGCCTTATATACTGCGATGGGGCATAGAAATCCATTTAGAATTCATGTTGATAAGCATACGGGATATTTATATTGGGGGGATGTGGGTCCGGATGGAAGAACGGCTGATACCCTAAGAGGCCCTGTTGGGTATGATGAGGTAGGCCAAGCAAGAAAAGCAGGAAATTTCGGATGGCCTCATTTCATTGGAAATAATCAGGCCTATACGCGTTATGATTTTGAAAAGGAGAAATCATTGGAGAAGTGAGATGCCAATGCACCCAAGAATTTATCTCCCTTGGAAGTCAGAATAAATACCACTGGAACGCAAGATCCGGATGGGGATGAATTGGTTTATACCTGGACGGTAAATTCAGGGGATGGGAAATATAAAAAGACCTTTAAGACACAGGATTTATCGGTTCAATTAAAGAATCGGAGAATTGAAGAATCGGAGAATTGTAGGGGCAGCCGCGCTGTTTCATGCGAAGCATAGTATTCCCCTCCTATGGAGGGGTGGATGCGAAGCAGACGGGGTGGTAAGTGACGAACTATGAAGTAGTTCCTAATTCGACACTCAAAACTTATCGTTCATTCTAGGCTAATTATTTCTTTTTTGGGAATTTCAAGCTATCAGCAGGATAGGAAGCTTCAAGCATAGAAATTTGTTGTTTTGCCCAATTGATAATGGTTTCTCTTTGTTCGGGGCTTAAATTAGCCTCTGGGTGTAAACCTAAATACGTATAAGAAGCCATGGGCATTTCGCCTTCTTCTACTTGTTCGATTACTTCGTCTAATTTATGTTTTTGTACGAATAAGGGAAGGGAAGTGAAATTAGAGAAATTTAAATGTTTTTTGCCGTCATTTACGTGGTGATCCAACCAAAATCCTACTGGTTGGATATTAGCATACCATGGATAAGTGGTTGAATTTGAATGACAATCATTACAAGCGGCCACGAATAAATCATTTACTTCTCCTGGAATTTCGTATTTGGTTTGAATACCATAGGTTTCATCCATGGAATTATTTTTTTCAGTAGAAGTAAATTGAATGGCCACCATAATGATTATTAAGGCAATTAAAATCTTTTTCATTTGTTTAATTTTTTGGTAATATTTTTTAAACCTATAAAAATTTTTCCGCTTTTCGCCAATATTGAAAAAAGGAATTAATTTTTCCACTGATATTTGGGAACATCCAGTCTCTCGGATCTTCTATACCGGAATAATGGTTATTTAACGGATGTTCTTTATAGATAATTGTTGCCTTTGAATTCGATTGAAGGATTAAATCGGTTAAATCATTGAATTCTCCGATGAATATCTGTATTTCTGAGATATTGGTGGAAAGCGCTAAAATAAAGTCTAAAACCTTTTGTGAGATAGGGAATTTTTCAAAATGGGAAGGCTCCAATAATAAAATTTTATTTTTTGTTTCATCTTTTCTCCACAGCGGATCTAGGTTATAGGAATTATAAATTAGTATAGGGGAATCAGGAAGAATTAGTAATTTTTTAGTATCTGGGAAAATTAATTTTTCAGGAATAAATTCTTTTGTAGGTTTTAAATTTGGGGGGGTATTTTTTGTTTCGATTTGATCATAGGGAAGGTCGATAAAGGTATTTCGTTGGTTAGAATAGGCATATTTATTCAAATTTTCCTGATTAAAAAAATATTTTTTTGAGGAGAAGCTACCGGCTACCCATTGCCATGAAAGGGCATTACTCGCGAGGTCTCCGTCTAATAAATGGTAGTATAACCATTTTGCAGGCATGGACCAATGTGATTTTCCAAAATTACAGGCTAGAGAAGCGGTATACATTCTAAAATGGTTGTGTAAATAGCCTGTTTCAAAGAGGTGTTTTAATTGATTATCTATCGCTATTATTCCTGTTGAGGCATTCAATAGAGTTTCTGGAATTTGGAAATTTTGAACATCTGCTTGCGGATGTTTAAGGTCTTCAAAAATTCTATTTCCTTGTTGAATCCAGGTATATTGGTAAAAATCCCTCCAGGCAAGTTCTTGGATGAGCTTGAAGGATACTTCTATGGAATAACCCTTTGAGCGGATGGTTTCAAAAACTTGTTTGGTGGAGATAAATCCTCTGGAAATATAGGGTGAAAGCATGGTAACTTTTCCATCAATAAAGTTCCTCGATTTCGCATAGGAAATAGGATTAATAGAATCGATTAAACCTAGAATGGAGGAATGGTTTGTAGGGAATTTCATGAAAATGAAAACCTAAAAATTAGGGGAAAGGTTTAGACTATTTCATAATTTCCATAGTCTAGATACATATCATTATTTCCTTTAAAGTCTTTAAATTGATTGGAAAGTGTTTTTGACTGGTCTGATTTAATTGCTTTTTCAAGAAAAATTTTGGTATCTGTTTTGGTGATGATCAGGATTTTCTGTCTTAGATTAAGGAAATCATATTCAAAATTGACTGATTTTAAATCTTTTAAGGAATAAAATTTAAAATAAGTATTGTTGTTCAATTTGGTTTTAATCCTGATTACCTTCATAGAGATAGGAAAAATGTGAAACATGTAAATATAAATATTTTAATAAAAAATGGACTAAAAAAATATAATAATTTTTTTTGATGAAATCTTGTATATTTCAAATAGAGAATCTATTTTTGCAGTCCTAATAAAGGTAATTCCTCCTTAGCTCAGTTGGTTAGAGCACATGACTGTTAATCATGGGGTCCTAGGTTCAAGCCCTAGAGGGGGAGCAAACAAAGTCACTTAGAAATAGGTGACTTTTTCATTTATAATCCTATCCAGTTTTATCTAAACCTAGTTTTTTGATTTTCGTAGTTTTTCCTTTCAGAGAGTAGTTGGAATCTTCTTAATTAGAATTTTTTGAGTTTGCGCCAAGAATGTGCCAAGAATTAAGAATTTCTCTAAATCTTTCTCTAAAACTATTTTATTTTAAACTAAATAAAACTCATTTAAATTTTTTTAAAAAAAATGAGTACTAATTTAATTTTTTTTGAACTTATGATTAGAATGTAAATATTACATGAATAATAAAAATAATTTAGAAGAATTAATTCACTGGAAAGATTTCACTTCTGGTGATGAAAATGCTTTTTCTATTTTATTCAAATTATATTATCCAGAATTGTTCAATTTTGGAAAAATTTATACTAGAGATAAATGCATTATTAATGATTCTATTCAAGAACTTTTTTTAGATTTTTGGGAAAAAAGAGAAAGACTTTCCTCAGATGTTAATGTCAGTTCTTACATTTTTGCAGGATTTAGAAATAAACTCTTTAAACAAATAAACCAAGGTTTAATTTTTAAATCATTTAAAAAAGGGGAATTGGAGGTTTATTTTGATTTATCTATAGAGGAAATTATAATTCAAAGAGAAATTGATTTAAATAAAATATTAAAAATTAATACAATTCTAAATCAATTATCAAATAAGCAAAAAGAGGTTATATATTTAAAATTCTATAAAGGAAATTCCAATGAGCAAATTGCTCAAATTTTGAAAATCAATTATCAATCTGTAAAAAATTATGTTTTTCGTTCTCTTCAGATTTTTAGAGATGAACTTCAAATTAATTAAACCAATATATTAAATGAATAATAAAAAAGAATTTGAAAATTTATTTGATTTGTT
Organism: uncultured Cytophagales bacterium; assembly: GCA_964645295.1. Classification (GTDB taxonomy): domain Bacteria; phylum Bacteroidota; class Bacteroidia; order Cytophagales; family Spirosomataceae; genus CAZVFE01. The sequence goes on from CAZXZK010000072.1 coordinate 10,487, forward strand.
AGAGAATGAGTCCTTTAAGGATTGGATAATAAATAAAAATGAAGATCTTTATTGGGAGGAATTTGCAATTGAATCATCTACAAATGCTAAACTTGTTGAGAATGCAAAGGCCTTATTGTTAGGATTTTATTTATTAGAAGAAAAAATTTCAGAAAGTGAGATTGAAAATCAATTATTGATTTTGAAATCTCAGCAAACTGCATTTAAAGGAATAAATTATAAAAATTATAAAATTTATTTAACTGGTTTAATAATTGGATTAATTTTTTCTATATATTATTTTAATTTCAGTAATAGAATTAATGGATATCTTCCTGAGATAAATTTTGCCCCTAAAGGGTTAATTGAACAAGTTAATAATTCTGATTCTCCAAAATTAATTACACTTTCTGATGGAAGCTCAGTCCTACTTCAACCAAAAAGTTCCTTATCCTATTCAAAAGATTTTGATATTTCTAAACGAGAAGTATTTCTGAAAGGTGAGGCCTTTTTCGAAGTTAGTAAAAATCTTAAAAAACCATTTTTAGTTTTTTCAAACGAAATTATTACCCAAGTCTATGGTACTAGTTTTAGGGTAATTGCTTTTGAAGAATTGGAAGACATAAAGGTTATTGTTAAAACTGGTAAAGTAAAAGTTCGAAATGCAAATGAAAAAAATAAAGGGAAATTAAGTGAAATAACTTTATTACCCAATCAGGCAGCACGATATATTAAAATTGATAAATCTTTTCAAAAAGTCACACAAATTGCCTTAAATAAGAATATTGAAACAAGTTTGACGAGTATTGAAAAATTAAGTTTTGAATTT
>CAZXZK010000073.1:0-10683 GCA_964645295.1 uncultured Cytophagales bacterium
GTTATATAAAAGCTTTGGATACCCCTGAAAACCTAAAAAAGGCATTTAAAGCTCCTACGATGGATGAAGTATTTTATAAATTAGCAAGAGGAGCAAAACGAAAGGCAGATTAAAATGAAACAATTATTAACCTTCGTGAAAAAAGAATTCTATCATGTTTTTCGTGACCGGAAAACCCTATTACTATTATTTGGGATGCCTTTGGCTCAAATATTATTATTTGGTTTTGCCCTTACCAACGAAATTAAAAATTCACAAATGGTAATTTTGGACCAATCAAAAGATGAATATTCGGTGAAATTGATTGAAAAGATTGCCTCCACAGATAATTTCATCATTTCTAACTATTTAACGAATGCAGAGCAAATTGAAGAGGAATTTAAAAAAGGAAAAGTTCGTATTGCTTTAGTAATACCAGAAAAATTCAAAGAAAGTTTATTTCATGAATCTGAAGTTGGAATTCAGGTAATTACAGACGCCTCTGACCCGAATACCGCCAATACCTTGGTCAATTATATTCGGGCAGTTTGTATGAATTTTCAAAAAGAATTAAATGATCCAATGGAAATTCCTTATTCGATTGAAACCCAAACCAGAATGATTTATAATCCTGAATTAAAAGGAATAACCAATTTTGTCCCCGGGGTAATATCAATGGTCTTATTATTGATTTCCGTATTGATGACTTCTATTTCAATTGTTAGAGAAAAAGAAGTTGGTACCATGGAGGTATTATTAGTCTCCCCATTTAATCCATTCTTAGTTATAATATCGAAATTGGTTCCCTATTTTTTATTATCTCTTTTGAATTTAACCTTCATCCTAATCTTAAGTATTAACTTAATGGGCATGCCAATGAATGGAAGTATGATCTTATTATATCTTACCAGCTCCTTATTTATTCTAACTGCCTTGTCTTTGGGTTTGTTAATTTCCACTTCCACGAATTCTCAACAGGCAGCCATGTTATTTTCTTTAATGGGGATGTTAATCCCTTCTCTCATATTCACGGGTTTTATGTTTCCTGTTGAAAATATGCCTTTGCCCCTTCGAATTATTTCCAATATCGTTCCATCCAAATGGTTCTACATCATTGTGAAATCAATCATGATCAAAGGCTTAGGAATAAAGGCCATTTTAAAGGAAATCGGAATCTTACTATTCATGAACTTAGTTATTTTGGCCATTAGTCTAAGAAAATTTAAAATACGTTTAGAATGAGGACCTTGCTATTCTTATTAAGAAAAGAGTTTAGACAAATCTTTCGAAATCCGACGATCTTGCGGATGATTATTGCTGTACCTATCATTCAGCTAATTATTCTTCCTTTGGCGGCAGATTATGAAATTAAAAATATCAATCTTTCTATCATAGACCACGACCACTCGCCGTTTTCACAAGAATTAATTCAAAAAATTGAAAATTCAAACTATTTTAAAATAAACGATTATAGTCGGTCTTTTGAAGAGGCTTATGTTAATTTTCAAAAAGACGCATCAGATTTAATCTTAGAAATTCCGAATAATTTTGAAAAGGATTTAGTAATAAATAAAAAACAAGAATTATTGGTTGCGGTAAATGCGATTAATGGAACAAAAGCCATGGTGGGGAATAATTATCTCAATCAGATAGTTGGTAGTTTTAATCAGTCTATCAGGACAAAATTCATCCCTGATCCAAGAGGAAAAATGCCTCCAAGCATACAGGTTAAAGAAAATCATTGGTATAATCCATTTTTCAATTATTCAACCTTTATGGTACCAGGTATTTTGGTAGTCTTGGTAACCATGGTCGGTGCCTATATGTGTGCCTTGAATATCGTCAAAGAAAAAGAAGTAGGAACCATAGAACAAATTAATGTTACCCCAATAAAAAAAGTATATTTCATTCTTGGGAAGCTAATTCCATTTGGAATAATTGGTCTAATCATTTATAGTATCGGCTTATTTGGAGTCGCAAGAATTATTTATGGAATTATTCCAATAGGGTCTATTTTGATATTATATACCTTTTTGGTAATTTATTTAATTGCAATTTTAGGAATAGGTTTAATAATTTCAACCTATTCCAATACGCAGCAGCAGGCGATGTCTTTGGCCTTTTTTATGATGATGATATTCTTGCTAATGAGTGGGCTATTTACCTCCATAGATTCCATGCCTGAATGGGCATTATGGATTGCTAGGGCAAATCCTGTTACCTATTTTATTGAAGTTAACAGAAATGTGATTTTAAAAGGAAGTGATTTTAATTCCTTAAAAAATCATTTTTTCACTCTAGCAGGAATGGCCGTATTTTTTAATTCCTGGGCAATTTTAAACTATAAGAAAACGATTTAATTTTCTAAAATCATTATTTCAATATTTCTAAAATCAATTTCTTGTCCTTCCGATTGCAAGCCAATATAACCAGAGGAAAGAGGGGTCCCATCAATTTTTAAATTGGTATCATAACCATTTGCAACACCTCCACCGATTTGTGGTTTGGTATAACGAAGAACCTCTACACCATTCACATAATGGATCACCAGACGATCTCCATGTACTTCTAATTCTCCTTGAATCCATTCTCCTTTTTTAAATGTCGGGGAAGTGGAATTGATGCAATGACGGGGATCTTTTTTCCCTTTAAAAAAAACATCTGTACCAGGGGAACACATATTGGCGGTAGGACGTACCTCGCCTTCTTTTGTTTGAACAAGCATTTGATATTCAACGGAAATAGGCCAATCTTGTTCCTTCAAAATAGTATAAGGATCTTGAGAATGAAACATAATTCCACTATTTAATTGGGTATAAGAGGGGGCATCTCCTTTTAACCATTTACCCACAAAACGGTATTCAAATCGAAGCTTATAATTTGAAAAAGGGGTTTCATAGAATAGATGGCCATATTTATCTTTAAAAAAATCATATTCATCATAACGAACTTGAATTGTACCATCTTCAACACGGAAGGTATTTGCATAATTATCGCCTGTCTCATAATGATGAATTTTAGGAATCCAACCAGAAAGATCTTTGCCATTAAAAAGAGGTTGCCATTTTTGTGAAAAGGAAGAAAGGTTAAATAAACCGATTAAAATCAAAGTTAAGAGATATTTCATAGTATCCATGTTAAGAGAATGTTAAGTTAATAAATATCATTTAATAGTCAATTAACATTTTGTTAAAATAGAGGTAAAAAGCTTGAAAGGGTTTTAAAATATTTTTGTGCTATCAAATTGAAAAAAAACACATGAAAAAATTTTTATTATTATCTATCTTAGGAATTTTCGTATCAGTTACATCTTGTAAGAAAGAAGAAACCCCAGAACCCCTTGTTTACACTGAACCCTTGGTATCTGCACCTTCTACTATTGCATCTATAGTTGCTGGAGAGACTGGAACAGTTTCATTTTCAGTTTCAGTTGACTCTAGATTAACTGCAACGTATTCAGCAACTGGAAATAATGTAACTGTTTCAAATGGATCTGGAACAGTAAGTGGTACAAGCTTAGACATTAAATATACTACTAGTTCAGCAGGGGCGGCATCCATTGATTTAACAATTACAGACTCAGAAGGGAAATTATCTAAATCTACTGCTGTATTAAATATATCTGCTAAGTCTACTGAAGAAAGAATCACATCTAATATTACCTCAAATACGACCTGGACGTCCGACAAGGTATATATACTAGGAGGTAGAATTTCTGTCACTAGTGGAAATACCTTAACAATTGAGCCGGGAACAATCATCAAAGGTGAAGCCGGTGCAGGTGCTAATTCAACAGCTCTTGTCATTGCAAGAGGTGCAAAAATAAATGCGGTAGGAACCGCCTCAAAACCAATTATTTTCACCTCAGTTGCGGATGAATTATCGATAGCAGATGTAGCAGCGGGTACGTTTTCTTCCCCAAACTTAGACCCAACTGTTACCGGATTATGGGGAGGTTTAATCGTTTTAGGAAAAGCAAAAATATCTGTTAAAACTGGTACAGAGGCACAAATTGAAGGTATTCCAACATCTGATACGAACGGACTTTATGGTGGAGATGATGATACTGATAATTCTGGTACTTTAAAATTTGTATCGGTTCGTCATGGTGGTACAGAAATTGGCGCAGGTAATGAAATTAATGGAATCACATTTGGTGGTGTAGGTTCTGGCACTGTAGTAGAGAATATTGAAGTTGTTGCGAATTTTGATGATGGAATTGAATTTTTCGGAGGAACAGTCAATTTAAAGAATGTGGTTATTTACAATGCGGGGGATGATGGATTGGATACAGACCAAGCTTATAGAGGAACTGTTGAGAACTTTGCAATTATTACAGCTGCAAATTCTCAATTTGAATTAGATGGACCCGAAGGAGATTATGGAAATGATTTATCGGGTCATACATTCAACAAAGGATATGTTGTAGTAACAGGGGGATCAGGACATTTCATCGATAATGATGCAAATACAATTGTCAATTTAAAGAATATTTATGCTACAGGTTTTGATGCCACAAGCCAAAACATCACAGAAGTATTTACAAATTATACAACTACAGAAGGAGTAACTTTTGAAAACATTACTTTAAATGTGGATGCTGCAGATTTATATAAATATATAGATAAAGCTGGATCTAATGATGAGGTTCCTTCCACGATTAAAGCAGGAACAGCAGAATATACAGACTTATCTGTATTTGATGGTTGGACTTGGACTGCTGCAGCTGGAAAATTAAAATAAGAATTAAACATATTCTTTACAAATAACACCATTTCAAACGGTTGTTCCAAAGGTTCAACCGTTTGTATATTTTAAAAAAAACATGAAAAAACAATTACTAATTTTATTCTTTGTGTTACTAAGCACCAATATTATAGCACAAAATGGTACAATCAGAGGAAAAGTCCTTGAAAGTACATCAGGAGAAGGCGCAATCGCTGCCACAGTTAAAATAACAGGTGGAACCACCAATTTAGGAGTATTTACAGATCTTGACGGATCATTTACATTCAATATCCCATCTGGTTCCTATGAGATTGAGATAACCTATATCGGGTTTGAAAATACCAAAATAACCGGTATTGAAGTTAGTGAAAACAAGGTAACGCTTATACCTGATATCACCTTAGCAGAGGCCAATACACAATTAAAAGAAGTTGTTGTCACTGCTAAATTATTAAAGACATCTGAGGAGGCAATCACCATTATGAAGCGGAAATCTCCTGTCATGATGGATGGAATTTCAGCAGCTAAAATGAAATTGATTGGAGATGCAACAGCGGTTGAGGCTGCAAAGAGAGTTACAGGAGTCTCCATTGAAGGTGGAAAATATGTCTATGTTCGTGGTTTGGGTGATAGATATGCAAAAACAACCTTAAACGGTTTGGATATTCCAGGCTTAGATCCAGACAGAAATTCCTTACAAATGGATATTTTTCCAACAGCCTTGGTAGATAATATTACCGTTTCAAAAAATTTCTTACCAAATATGCCTGCTGACTTTACAGGAGGTTTATTAAATATTGAAACAAAAGATTTTCCGGAAAATAAAATCTTCAATGTATCTGCCTCTGTTGGTTTTAATCCATCTATGCACTTCAACAATAATTTTATTTTAGGAAATAAAGGGGCTAATGATTGGTTGGGAATGGATGATGGAACCAGAGCCTTACCAGAAATCGCCCGACTAAGCAATGATATACCGACACCGATTTCAGGAGCATCAAAGCAAGCAGTCACGGATTTCGTAAAATCTTTCAATCCAAATTTGGCGGTTCAGAAACAAAGAAGTTTTCTAGATTATTCTTTCGGGGTGTCCTACGGTAATCAAATTGATTTAAATAAAGATGGAAGTAGAACTTCTAATCCAAAATTGGGTTATATAGGAGCTTTATCCTATAAATTTGATCAAAAATTATTTCAAGATGTAATTTTTGGCGAGTTCCAAAAAAATATCAATGACAAGGTCAATGAGATGACGGAGGCCAATAATTTAACTGGAACAATCGGGGAGGAATCGGTCTTAATTGGAGCCTTGGGTGGCCTAGCATTTAAAACGAATTTTACTAAAATTCAATTCAATGCTATGCGGTTACAGTCTGGTGAAAACAAAGGTGGCCAGTTCAGTATATATAATAATTCGGATGCTGTAGGACAATCCGGTTTCCTTGCAAGTTCAGACAATATTGAATATGGGGAAAGAAGTGTTACTAATTTTCAATTATCTGGTTCTACGGTTGTCAAGAATTCAGATTTAAAAATTGACTGGGCTGCCGGTTCAACGCTTTCTACCGCAGTGGATCCCGATATTAGAAAGACAGCGTTTACCCTGGATCCAAGTAGAACGTATTTTAATGCAGGTGCAGGAGGAAACCCATCCAGAATTTGGCGTTATTTAGATGAAAATAATACTTCATTTAAAATAGATATTGAGAAAAAAATCAATAAGAAAAATACTTTAAGATTGGGTGGCCTATATGTAAGCAAAGAAAGAAATTATGAGATAAAATTCTATAATATTCAGTTCTTTGGAGCACAACAAAGACAATGGGAACCAGATGCTAATTCTGTATTATTACCAGAAAATATCTATCCAGCAAAAACAAATAATATTTATTATATATCTGCCAATTCAGATCCAAATTCAAATCAATATAATTCCCTAATCAATAATTTGGCCTTCTATGCCATGGATGAAATTGACATAAATGATAAACTAAAAGGAATTATTGGAATCAGAACAGAGCAATATACCCAGTTTCATACAGGTAGAGATCAACGCTATGCTTCGGGTGATTTAAATGGTAAAAATTTAGATAATGCCAAGGTATTGGATCAACTAAATTTATTCCCATCCGTGAATTTAATTCAAAAATTAGGTGAAAAAACAAATTTAAGAGCCTCTTACACGAAGACAACGGCAAGACCGTCCTTTAAAGAACTTTCCTTTGCCCAAATCATTGATCCACTTACCAACCGGATATTTAATGGAAGTTTATTTAGTTACCCAGACTCATGGGATGGAAAATTAGTACCAACAATGATTGATAATGTTGACTTACGGTGGGAAAAATTTTATACGGGTGCAGATATTCTATCTTTTTCCTTTTTCTATAAAAAATTCCAAGATCCAATAGAATTAGTTCGAATTCCTCAGCAGCAAACTTCAACAGAATACCAACCAAGAAATGTTGGGAACGGTCAATTATACGGGTTTGAGTTTGAAGTAAATAAATCATTGTTATTCATAGCTCCTGCTTTGGAGAAGTTTAGCTTTAATTCCAATATCACCTTTGTCAATTCAGCAATTACCATGACAGACGTTGAATACAATGCCCGTGAGAGTTTCATCAAAGTTGGAGAGACCTTGAAAAAAACAAGACCAATGGGAGGTCAATCTCCGTTCATTGTGAATGCTGGCTTAACCTATGGAGATTTTGAAAAAGGAATAAATATGGGATTATTTTTTAATGTAAAAGGTCCTACTCTAAGTATTGTTGGATCTGGCTTATTCCCAGATATATACGCCGTTCCATATCATAATTTGAGTTTTTCATTTAACAAGTCATTCGGTAAAGACCAAAAAATGAGTATCAATTTCAAGTCAGAAAATATTTTGAATGATACTATTGAAATAGTCTATAAGGCCTATCAGGCACAAGATCAACCATTTAGTGTTTTCAAACCTGGGCGATCATTCTCCTTTGGTTTTGGATATAGATTTTAAAGAAAATAATTATATATTGGTGTTATAGTAAATGTCAGATGGATTCCATCTGGCATTTCTTTTTTTATTAAATTTATAAAAAAACATCACCTTGCTAACAGCATTTATCCTTACAAAAAATGAAAAAATACATTTAGAAAGATGTATTGAAAGTTTATTACCCATCTGTGAGGAGATTTTTATTATCGATTCTGGGTCAACAGATACAACTCTTGAAATAGCAGAGCGCTTAGGGGCTAAAATTTTTCAAAATCCGTGGCCAGGAAGTCATGCCAAACAAATTAATTGGGCATTGGAAAATTGCCCTTTCAAATCCCCCTGGATCATGCGATTAGATGCCGATGAATATTTAAGTTCAGGTATTCTGCAAGAAATACCAGAGAAACTACCACTTCTAGGGGAGGAAATTTCGGGGATTGAATTACCAAGAAAAGTAATATTTCAAGGACATTGGATAAAAAATGGAGGTTTTTATCCAATCAATTTATTAAGAATCTGGAGAAGGGGAAAAGGGAAGTCTGAGGACCGAATGATGGATGAACACATAATTCTCTCCGAAGGAAAAATTACTCGGTTTAAAGAGGACATCATTGATGAGAATTTAAATAATCATGCCTGGTGGAAAGAGAAGCATTTAAACTATGCTAAACAGGAAGCAAAGGATTATTATTTAGATAAAAATAGAAATGAAGGGAAAAATTTAAAGGAAGGGGAAGCCGTAGAGCAGGCCATAAAAAAAAGAAAGCTTAAGGTAAATTATTACAATAAGCTTCCTTTATTTTTTCGTGTAATGGTTTATTTTATTTTTCGTTTTATTCTTCAAAAAGGATTTTTAGATCATCCGATTGTTTGGAAATTTCATTTTAAGCAAGGCCTTTGGTACCGATGGCAGGTCGATTATGAAATCCTAAAACTTTATTTTTCAAAAAAATCTAAAAAATAAGGCCAATTCGGACCCGTAATATGTCCTTTTTCATGGTATCGGAAGGCAATTCTACCAATATCCACTAGTTCTCCAACGGCAGGTTCTTTGATAATTCCCAGGCCTTTATGCCAAAGAATTTTATAAGCGGGTTCAGCTTTTAGGGCAGCTAAATACATCCCATGAGGATCTGTCCATTTATCTCCCCCATCAGTCCCTATACTAATAAAAACTCTTCTAGGGGCAATAAGTGCCAAAAGACTATGGGCATCAACGGGAATATCATTCCAATTTTTTGGACCGCCATATTTTATAAAATTCCCAGCCATCCAATGGTATTCACCCGAACCGGTCAGATTTTCTACGGTTTCTCCAAAATCTCTTCGGTGGGGTTTTAAACCCCCTTCCCCAGAGCTGGAAATATAGGCCGCATAGAATCTAGAATCAAAAGCCATGGTAACAGCAGCGGCTTTTCCAAAGCGGGAATGACCGGCAATTCCTACTCTAAATTCATTGATTTCAGGCATTTCTTTAAAAAGATCCATGGCTTTAGAGGCTCCCCATGCCCAAGCACGTAAGGCGCCCCAATCATTCGGTTTTCTTGGCTCTCCTTTATTAACTAAGCCAATTATACCAGAGCGTAAACCAGCGCCATTATCTGCCTGAAAGGAAGTAGGTACAATTTTTGCAGCTGCCCAACCTCTTGAGACAACCTGTTCTTCCCAAGGAGTATAAGGTGAAGGAGGCATTTTAAAACCTTCTGGCCAAAGGAAAATAAATTCCATAATCAAGGGAATTTCCTTATCAATTTTCATTGGCAAAAATACTTGAAGATCAATATTGACTGAGATATCTGGGTATTTACTATTATCTACTTGTCCTTGATAAGTTCTAAGCCGAGCAGACGTTTTCCCTAGAAGAACACTTTCTTGCTTCAATAGAACCCAATTTACTTTGGGCATAATTTCTGGAACATTCCCATAGACCTCTTCATTAAAAGCATCTACAATTTCAGGTCTACGCAAATACCACCAGTCGTGAGAGTTTTTGATAGTATCACCATTATTTCGGACTAATATTGGGGGATAATCAGAGAAGGGGTTGGCTTTTGTTTCGTCGTAATTAGCTGGATTGGGGCCATCTGGATTTCCGGATCGGCCGGGACGAAGATTTTGAATATTCAATTGTTCCAGCATGTCCTGGTGGTCCAATTTGGAAAGTCTAGCTAGTTCTTTTCGGATAGAGTCTTGCTCAGGAGTAAGTTTGAATTGGCTGAAACCTAGGAAGGGAGAAAAAAGGAGGAAAATAGTTAAGAAATATTTCATAATAAGGAGGTCAATGGGGTAAAATTAGGAAAAATTTTACTTATTCCCTTTAAACTCAGGCATCGTATTCAATTTATCAGCATTGATACCTATTCTTAGAAAAATGGAGTAAATGGTTAATAAAATAATTTTTAAATCGAGAAAAAAACTCAAATTTTCAACATAAAAGAGATCATAATAAAATTTTTCTTCCCAAGAAAGACCATTTCTACCTTTCACTTGAGCAAGACCTGTAATCCCGGGCTTTACATCATGTCTTCTTAATTGATCTTTTGAATATAATGGAAGGTATTCCATTAATAATGGGCGAGGACCAATTAAACTCATTTCTCCTTTTAAAACATTGATTAATTGAAGTAATTCATCTAAGGAAAAGGAGCGGATTACTTTCCCAATTTTAGTAATTCTTTGATGATCGGGTAATGGTTTTCCCTCGGAATCAAACTCATCTCGCATGGTTTTAAACTTAAAAATAAAAAAAGGTATCGATTGATACCCCGGTCTTTCTTGAAGAAAAAAAACCTCTCTCTTATTAACAGAAAAAAGAATAATTATAAGAGCAATTAATAAGGGAGAGCACAAAATTAAGAGAATAAAAGCAAAGGAAAAATCAAATATTCTCTTAAAATAGGATTTATACAAGTTGAATGTTTCGCTTAAAAATTTTATTAAATACCTTAAATATTCGAGAAAAATCTTTCTCAATTAAATTGGTTCCACTAGGAAGG
>CAZXZK010000073.1:10693-11047 GCA_964645295.1 uncultured Cytophagales bacterium
ATTCCATTATTAAATTTTGGATCAATTACGATGGTTGTTAGCCAATAATTTGAATAATAATCTGAATTAGGCTCATCTTGAAATTTTATACCTTCAAAATCCTTAAAATATTCTCGATATAATTTATTTATTTCTCTTTTTTTAAATACTCTTTGATCTAAGACTTCCATTTGCCCGATTCCAATACCTGCCAAAACATTGGATAGCCGATAATTATATCCTATACAAGAATGTTCATAGTGAGGGAAGGGGTCCCGAGCTTGAGTTGATAGGAATTTGGCTTTATCTATATAGTCTTTATTAGTAGAAACTAATGCCCCACCTCCACTTGTGGTGATAATTTTATTCCCATTA
>CAZXZK010000074.1:0-8231 GCA_964645295.1 uncultured Cytophagales bacterium
CAATGTCAAGCTATAAGCGGGTTATATTGAATATTTTACCAAAAAATTAACCAATTATTTCATTCCAAACAGACTCTAAAACAGGAATCCCTTCGGATAGGTTTTTTGCTCTGGTTTCGAGAACACGTTCACCAGGGTATGAAATTTTAGCGTTTTTATCTGCTGGAATGGATGTTTTAAGGTCATCGATAATCTCTTGAATGGTTTTAGATACGATGGAATGATTTGGTAATTTTTTAAGGTCAATGGCAATGAAAATTTGAGAACTGGCAATTTCTGCTGGTTGCTGACTAACCTTATGTACAGAAAGACCGTCTGAAAGGATGGCAGCCATCAGGTCTAATAGGAAGGATAATCCTGCACCTTTCCAATAGCCGATGGGAAGCGGACGCCAAGATTCTAGGATTTCAGCGGGGTCATCTGTTATTATCCCCTTGGTATCAAAACCTCCAACCACAGGCAATTTAACTCCCTTCTTGACAGCTAAATCCATAGCTCCAAAGGAAAACTGTGACATAGCCATATCTAAAACCACGGCCTCCTCATGAAAGGGTAATCCAAAGACAAGGGGGTTATTTCCGATTTTAGCATCTTTTGCTCCCCAAGCTGGCATAACGGCCAAGGTGTTCGTCCAGGAAATAAAAGCAAAGCCTTCTTTAGCAGCTTGCCATCCAAAGGCACCTCCACGCATCCAATGATTGGTATTGGCTAGGGCAACGCATCCGATACCATGTTTTTTAGCTAGTTTCATGGCTCTTTCTGTTGCAAAGGAAGCATTGGTAGGGCCAGGTCCTAATTTTCCATCCCATTGTTCAATTCCACCAAATTTATGTTTTCTTTTTGGTTTGGCAGATGGTTTAATATAACCGTCTTTGATATATTGAATAAATCGGGGAAAGCGATTAACCCCATGGGTATAAATTCCATCGATTGAATTTTCAGTAAATATTTTTGCATTTTCTGAGGCTATTTTTTTTGGGAATTTTAAGTCAATTAAGATTTTTTTAAATTTTTTCTGCATAGTATCAGCAGATATCAAAATTGTTTTTGCTTTGGCCATTTAATTTTAGGTTTAGATGTTTTTGGAATTCATTCATTTACTGGAAGTATTTTAATTGAATTCTAAAGGTTAAATTAATCAATTTCTTGTTAGGAATTAAATTTAATTTTGGGTAAGGGGTAAAATAGCTCCTCCCGCCCCATGAGGAAAATTTAAATTTTTTTGGTAAATAATTCAAGTTCAATGAGTAGATTATGGGTATTTTGATTATTTTAATTATAATAATGATAAGTTAAAATGTTGACAAAAGACGAGCAAGAATTTTTGGACCAAAACGGTTATTTAAATTTAGGAGTATTATTGGATAAAACTCAGGTAGAACGTATCAATGCAAGAATTGATCAATTGAAGAATCAAGAAGGAGAAAATGCAGGTAGTGAATTATTTGATTCAAAATATATTCGTCACCCAAAGGAAGAAGGAGCAGATCGTTTGGCGGATTTAGTGAATAAAGGAGAAGAATTTGATATTTTCTATACTCATCCACGAGTGCTTGCTGGAATTGAGGGCGTTTTAGGAAAGCACTATAAATTATCTTCCTTAAACTATCGGGCGGCAAAACCAGGGAAAGGACATCAAAAATTGCATGTAGATTGGGGAAATACAGTAGTGAATAATGATTATAAAGTTTGTAATAGTATTTGGCTTTTAGATGATTTCACCCCTGATAATGGCTCAACAAGAATCGTTCCAGGTTCTCATTTATTGAATTTATTACCAGAGAAAGGAATGCAGGATGCTAATGAAAAACATCCAGATGAAATCCGAATTATTGCGCCAGCAGGTTCTGTTTTTATTTTTAATTCCCATGTTTGGCATGGGGGGACAACCAATTATACCGATAAGGATAGAAGGAGTATCCATAGTTATTTTTGCACGAGGGAGCAACCACAACAAGTGGATCAAAGGAAATATATTTTAGAGGAAACTAGGAAGCGGATTGGAGAGCAAGGGGAATTTGTTTTAGATGTTTAATGAATGAAAAATCAGTTTTTAAGGTTGAATAAACCGGGTGAATTTGAGTTTGGAATAGGAGAAATTTCAGGAGATTTATTGGATGAGGAAGTATTATTAAAGATTCATCAAATTGGAATTTGTGGCACTGACTACCATGCATTTCGAGGTAAGCAACCTTTTTTTACTTACCCAAGGGTTCTCGGCCATGAATTAGGTGCAGAAGTAATTAAAATTGGAAACAAGGTTCTTGGTGTGGAAGTTGGAGATAAAGTGGCTGTAGAGCCCTATTTAAATTGCGGAGACTGTCAGCCATGTAAATTAGGAAAATCAAATTGTTGTGAAAAATTACAGGTATTAGGAGTGCATACCGATGGAGGAATGGCTGAATATATTAAGGTTCCATTCTACAAAGTCCATGTTTCAAAAAAATTAGATTATCAAGAATTAGCCACTGTTGAATTTTTAGGAATTGGAGCCCACGCCGTTAAAAGGGCATCCCTAAATGAAAATGATTGGGTGATGGTAGTAGGGGCAGGCCCCATTGGATTGTCGGTTATCCAATTTGCTAAATTACAAGGAGCAAAAGTTGTCGTGGTAGATATGAATCAAGAAAGATTGAATTTCGCTATCAGAGAACTTGGTTCAGATATGGCCATTTATTTTGATGCAGAATTTAATGAAAATTCCATTAGACAAGCATTGAATGGAGAATTACCAACCTGCCTTTTTGATGCAACGGGTAATCCTTCCTCCATGAAAAATTCGTTTGATTACGTTTCCTTCGGAGGAAAAATTGTATTTGTAGGTTTGTTTATTGGTGAAGTGGAATTTTATGACCCCTTATTCCATCGTAAAGAAATTAGTTTGTTGGCAAGTCGGAATAGTTTGCCCGAAGACTTTAAGTATATCATTCAAATGATGGAAAATAAAGAATTAAATATCAATCCTTGGTTGAGCCACTCTTGTAAATTTAATGAATTACCTGAAAAAATTAATCAATGGTTAGAGCCCAATCAATTAGTTATTAAGGCTCTAGTCCATTTTGATTGATTATTTAATTTTAATTTTAAAAACTTGTCCGTAACCAAAATCAGGTATACCCTCTATATCTATTTCCAACTGGTTCGAGGAATTCATTCGCCAAGAGGCTTTTTCTCCGCTAGCTAAATGTTGTATGCTAGTTCCCTGAATCGGTTTGACTGATTCAATTAAGAGTTTTCCATTTTCTGGTCTTTTTGTGGCAATTGCATATACATAGTCGCCTTTTTGGGTGAAATAAATAGTTTCCTCTTTAAATGTTTTCCAAGTATTGGACGCATAAATAGCCTCTCCGTTGATTTTTAACCAAGCCCCCATGGTATATAAACGATTAATGGAGGCTTCCGGGATTTTACCGGTTGCCATCGGACCAATATTAAGGAGGTAATTGCCACCTTTTGCAGCTACATCAATTAAATTGGTAATCAATTGTTCCGATGTTTTCCAATTGAAATCATCCTTTCGGTAACCCCATGTATCATTCATAGTCATGCAGGATTCCCAATCCATCGTTGAGGTACCCTCCAAAATTTCTTGCTCAGGTGTTCCAAAATCGCCAGCAGCATTTTCGTATTTATTCATACCAGACATACCCTTTCTGCCTTTTCCAATTCGATTATTGATGATTAAATTCGGATCTAATCCCATTAAATATTGATAAAGATCCTGCCCTTGATCCTCCGTCCATTCCGGAATCCATTCTCCATCAAACCATAATACCGCTGGATGATATTGGGTGATTAATTCCTTTAATTGAGGTTTTAAATACGTTTCTCGATAATTTACCCAATTGGCGTTCGGATTATTCTGATGCGTATAATCTTTCGGAGATTCCGCATCCGGATGATGCCAGTCCATGATGGAATGATAAAAACATAATTTTATCCCAGCTTCATCGCAAGCAGTTTTTAGCTCCATTAAAATATCCTTTTTATAAGGACTCGCATCCATGATGTCATAGTTCGACACTTTTGAATTCCAAAGACTGAAGCCATCATGATGTTTGGAGGTAATAACGATGTATTTCATACCAGCATTTTTGGCAATTGAAACCCATTCCTTCGCATCAAAATAAATAGGGTTAAATTGACCGGCAAATTTTTCATATTCCTCATTGGGAATATTTAAGGTATGTTGAATCCATTCACCAATTTTTCCTTTTCCAACCGTTTTTCCATTATATTCCCCTGCCGGAATAGCATATAGACCCCAATGGATAAACATTCCGAAAGTAGCATCTCGCCACCAACCCATTCGAATATCTTTTTCTTCCTTCGTTTCTTGAGAAAAACTAGAGGAAATAGTAGTAAATAATACAATAATTATTAATAAATAAGTGACTGATTTTTTCATATGGAAATAGAGATTAATTCCCTAAAATAATAAAAATTCTTTTACTTAAAATAATTGGGTGACAAATAATTTTTTATATAAAAGTTATAATTAATTGAACTTTTTTAAGTTATTTAAATGATATTTTATTTTAACAACTGTAAACAACTATTTGATATTGAAAAATTTAATTAGAATTATACCCCTATTTTTTGCTCTTTTATTATTTTACTGCTCCCCAAATTCAGACGAAGCGAATAGTATGGCTGGAAATTATAATTTAATTAACTAATCCTATTACCATGGTGATAGTCTGACTAATCCGGATATGGGAGTAAAAAACCAAATGATGGAAGGTATCACGGGAACCTATCACGTAAAAATTGAAAGATTTGAAAATGGTTTTTCTCAAACGATAACGGATGAAGAAACAGGTAACTCGAATGGTAAAACCTATATTCGAATACAATAGATTAAATCTCTGTAAAAAAAAGCCTCTCAGGAAATGGAGAGGCTTTTTTTATTCTAAAATAGAATCCCACAAACCAATCCTAGTTTCAAATGCCTGAATAACGTATTGGGTACATTCTTCCCATTTTTGAGAATCATCCCCGCATAATTCCTTCATTAATTCCAGGGCTAAATGGCTATGATGATTCCCGTCAACCTCAATATGACGCTCAATATAATATTTGAATTTCTTTACCTGATTAGGATTTTCATTATAAAGCTCCTCCAGAATATTTAAAAACATGTCCGGTATTAGATCTTCTCTTCCAAAAGTGAATACTGCTGCTTTGATATGAACCGGTTGATTAAGACATACCTCAAAAGTAAAATGTAAAAAATTCTTTATTTTTTGAGGAATAACCGCTTGATTGATCGCCTCAAAAATAGATTCTGATTTTTCAGAATTTTTAACTAATTCTTTGATACTGGCAGTATCCGCCCCAAGATGTTCCATGGCCTCTAAATATAATTCATAATGACTATGAACTACGCCATTTTCATCTTGGTCAGATTCCTCCCCTAAAACAATTTCATTGATTAAGTATCGACTATTCGGATTTCCAATCGGTCTCCAAGGTATCGAAATGGAGGTTAATTCAATTTGAAGAGATTTTAGTAAACTCATAAAGTCCCATACCGCAAAAACATGATGCTGGGTAAATTTTTGCAAACGCTCTAAGGAGTTTATTTGATGATAGATTGGGTGGTTTAATAACTGAGTTTTTTTTGCTTGGATATTTCGTAATAGATAGTCAAGATTCATAAATTATATTTTTGTTTTATGAATAACTGAATTCACTCAACTTTAGTTCTGAGATAGACTAAATTCTTTGAAATATCCAAGCAATTAAGGAAGGATTTTTATTTATTTCGGACAATTCGCAAAAGCTTGTTTTAAATCTTCTTTTAAGTCTTCAATATCCTCTAAACCAATGGATAGTCTGATTAAATCTTTACTTACCCCAGAGCTAGCCTGTTCTTCCTCATTTAATTGTTGGTGAGTAGTACTCGCCGGATGAATAATTAGAGATTTTGTATCTCCAATATTAGCCAATAATGAAAAATACTTGGTTTGATTGGCAATATGTTTTGCTGCCTCAAAACCACCTATTGCACCAAATGTAATGATTCCTGATTGACCATTCGGTAAATATTTATTGGATAATTGATGATATTTACTTGATTTTAATCCAGGATAATTCACCCATGCAACCTCCTCTTGTTGCTCTAACCACTGGGCTAACTCTAAGGCAGATTCACTGTGTCTTTTCATTCTGACTTCCAAGGTTTCTAGACCTTGAATGATATTAAAGGCATTGGTTGGACTTAAAGCACCTCCAAAATCCCTTAATCCCTCTAAAATTAATTTAAAGGTATAGGAAGCAGCTCCCAAAGTTTCATAATATTTTAATCCATGATACCCCGCTGAAGGCTCCGTGAACTCAGGAAATTTTCCATTAGACCAATCAAAAGTACCCGCATCGATAATAGCACCACCTAAGGAATTACCTTGGCCACCAATAAATTTGGTTAATGAATGAATAACAATATTTGCTCCGTGCTTAATCGGATTTAATAGGGCAGGGGAGGCAACGGTATTGTCTACAATAAACGGTACTCCAGCCTTTTTAGCTTGCTCTGATATAGCCTCTAAATCCAAAACATCCAGTTTAGGATTCCCCAAAGATTCTACAAATATCGCTCGTGTATTATCTTTTACCGCTTTACCAAAATTTTCAGGGTCAGAGGCATTTACAAAACTCGTGGTAATACCTAGCCTCGGAAGCGTTACACTCAATAAATTATAGGTTCCTCCATAAAGACTACTTGAAGCAACTATATGATCTCCCGCTTTTAACAAAGTCATCAATCCAGTTGCTATCGCTGCTGTGCCAGAGGCAAATACTACTGCACCAATTCCACCTTCTACTGCAGCTAATCTTTCTTGTAGAATTTGATTCGTAGGATTATTTAACCTTGTGTAGATAAATCCCAATTCCTGTAAAGAAAATAAGTTGGCTGCATGGTCCGCATCATTGAATACATACGAAGTTGTTTGATAAATCGGTACCGCTCTGGTCCCTTGTGTTTGTTTAACATCATGCCCTGCATGAAGCGCGTCAGTTGCTAATTTTGTCATTTTATTCCTGATTTTTATCTGTTTACAAATATATAAATAAATATTAATCAATAAAAAATATAGACTAAGTATTTTAATTATTGAATCATTCCCAAATATCTTCCAGCCCAATAAGGAAGTAAAAAAACGTAAGGGGAATATTCTCTGTATCCCCCACTGCCACCATGATTCACATATTCCCGATTATGTAAATGATGGGGTCTTTCATCCCGAGGTAATACCTCAGCATATTCTTTTTTTCGGAAGTTTTTTTCTAATCGGACCAAATCCTTTCGTTCACTATTGTCCACTTCCCAATCAATTAAGTCCATAGGGTATTCTTTTAACCACCAGACGGATTCTTCTAAATCAATATTTTCACCCCCACTTAAGGCATATAAAAAATTCCATAAAGGATTTTTTTCATCTCTTTCAATTTCCCAATGAGTTCTTACTGCTTCTAAATGCCGTTTTCTTTGTGCTTCATCAAAAGCATATTTGACAAAAGCCGGTGCAGTTAAAAAATACATCTCATCGTCTGAATGATTCCATCCATCACTCAAGGGTTCGTTTTCAATATAAGCTATGACAGTAGCCGGCCTGCAAGCGTTTTCCTCGTAACCATATTTATCCATTAATTCATGGGCGAGTGCCTTGTATTTCTCTTCTTGAGTAAAATGATAAGTCGCTTGTAAAAAAGCCAATATTAAGGTTGAATTCAATCGTCTGTCACCATTGGTTATCGGAAATGAATTGACATAGTCTGGATGCCATTTTCCCCATCTAGTTGGCTTCCCATCCCAACTGACTAAATACCAATCATTTTCAATAATATGATCCATTTGGCTTTTCATTAGAGCAATGGCTTTGTTTTTCCATTCTTCTTCTTGGATAATTTCAGCCATCAGGGCATAGACAAAAAAATGTCCACAAGACTCATCACTACTCGTTGTAGATTTCCAAACCCAGTCACCCTCTGTGCTCAATTGCCAAATGTCATTGGTATCTCCTGGCTTCCAATCACTTGTTTGAAATTCGTTTCTTGCAAAGGTTCTTGCAGGAAATCCGGGAATGCCCGAAATTTCTGTTAACCTTGCCATCGCTTGGAAGGCCTCTATGGCATTTTCTTTTGCATCTTCCGCACCCGTTGCCCCAAAACGAAATAATTCTCCCGCTAAATACATGGAAGTCCATAGTCCATCATTATCCGTATCC
>CAZXZK010000074.1:8241-10554 GCA_964645295.1 uncultured Cytophagales bacterium
ATGTACTTAAATCTCCCGGTTTTTTTAAGTCTACACTCGATTCAAATCCGTATCGAATATGCCGTTTACGCTGAATTTTTTGAAAATAATTGGCTTTTTCGGCCAGATTCATAGCATCAAAATGCAGGATGGATAAACCGGTTTTACTTAAAACAAGGACCGATTGATTCGGCCCCTCGGCTAAATCAATAATCTCATCATCCACCACCCATCTTTTAGAGGCATAATAATCAAATTTTCCATCATCACGTAGTTTAAATGCCCCTTTTTTCGAACCAAACCAAAGCTTACCATGGATTGATTTGATAATTCGAAGATGGTTATTGGGTAAAGCTTCTTTAAACTGGCTATTACCATCCATGCACAATTCATATAATCCTTGGTCTGATGTAAGAAATATTTTTTCCTTATAGATTTCAAAACTGCTTAATTTTTCCTTTTGAAATAAGGTCTTTAAGTGGGAAAAATCTTTCTTTAGACTATAAAATCCATGATTGGTCAATAAATAGAGTTCACTAGTCGAATAAATCAAAGCAAAATCTGCTTCCTCCAAGCAAAATCCTTTCGCTTCCTCCTGGAATGGGTTATTGACCTGCCATTTCCCTCCATTTGCCTGGTAAAATAGGGCTTTTGAACTTAAATAAACAAAATTGCCTCGGATAATTTCTACATCTAATAGAACTTGGTGACCTAAATATTCATCTGATTGGTCCGGTTTTAATATTTTTTCATCGGGGAATTGAATCGCTTGATTTGTTAAAATTTGTATTCTTTCATTGCGGTCACTGCGAACTTTTTTTAAAGATATTTCTTGGTTTGAATTTTCAAATTTTTCGGCATAATCTTGGATATATTGTTTATCTTGGTATTGACCCGCCATAGCAAAAACAAAAAATTGCGCAAAGAAAAATAATCCATACTTTTGAATAAGTATTTTCATAACTAGTTGTTAATAGGTTTAGATTTAATAATAAATTTATTGATTTTAAATTAATTTATTAAATTAAGACTAATAAATAAATTTTTAAAATTTCGCATAATGAAAATCTTTCTTTTCATTTTAATATCTTTTCTTTCTTTTAGTCTTTTTTCACAAGATGTTAGACCTAATATTTTAATTCTTTTCGCAGATGATCAACGCGCGGATGCCTTGGGTGCCTACGATAATAGTTATATTAAAACCCCAAATTTAGATGAATTAGCAAAAAATGGCATCTTGTTTAAAAATAGTTATGTAATGGGCGGCCATCATGGTGCAATATGTGCCCCTAGTCGGGCCATGTTATTGACTGGTAAAAATTTATTTCATGTTTATGATAAATTGGCTGGAGTTGAAACCTGGCCAATGTATTTTGCCAAATTTGGTTATCAAACCTTCGCCACAGGAAAATGGCATAGTGAACAATCTGCTTTTGAAGATAGTTTCCAAGAAGCAGATAATGTATTTTTAGGTGGTATGTCTGATCATTATGCTGTACCAGTAAGAAAAATGATCAAGGGGAAATTAACAGAACCAGAAATAAAGTCCTATTCAACGGATCTTTTCGCGAATGCTGCCATCCATTTTATTGAGGAATATGGGCAATCTGAAAAAAAGAATCCATTTTTTTGTTATGTAGCCTTTACAGCGCCCCATGATCCCCGATCTCCTAGAGAAGATTATATTGGGTATTATCCAGACCAAACTATTCCAGTTCCTGGAAATTTTAAG
Source organism: uncultured Cytophagales bacterium (assembly GCA_964645295.1). Lineage (GTDB taxonomy): Bacteria > Bacteroidota > Bacteroidia > Cytophagales > Spirosomataceae > CAZVFE01. The sequence continues at coordinate 9,953 of CAZXZK010000074.1, forward strand.
GAGATTCATCCATTTATTTTTGATGATTTTATGGTAAGAGATGAAATGCTTTCTCCTTGGCCTAGAACTCCTGAAATTATCCAGCAAAATCTTTCTGATTATTATGGACTGGTGAGTCATTTAGACCATCGGATTGGAGAGATAATTCAAACATTGAAAAATAATGGAATTTATGAAAATACCATCATTATTTATGCCGCTGATAATGGCCTTGCTATAGGCTCTCATGGATTATTAGGGAAACAAAATTTATATGAGCATTCGATAAAAGTTCCTTTGATTATAACTGGGCCAGGTATCCCAAAAAATCAGAAAAAAGATGCTTTAGTATATTTATATGACTTATTTCCAACTATTTCCGAAATTGTAGATATTCCGATTAAACAAGATGTTGATGGCAAAAGCCTTCTGGAGGTCCTGACCGGTCATCAGGATGATATCCGCGAATCAATATACCACGTTTACAGAAATACTGTCCGTTCTGTGCGAACAAAGGAATGGAAATTAATTCGTTATCCAGAGAGAAATTACGAACAATTATTTCATTTAACGAAAGATCCCCTTGAGATTAATAATTTATTTGGAAAAATTGAATTCCAAAC
>CAZXZK010000075.1:0-4459 GCA_964645295.1 uncultured Cytophagales bacterium
ATTTGTCATTGATATGAAATCTTAAAAAAACACAATATGGTTAAGGTTTTTAAACCGGTTTTTCTTTTTTCTTTGGCTATTATTAGCTTTTCATGTTCGGAAGATATCAAAACTTTTAAAGCAAGTAAAAAGAGGATTGTTGAATCAATTTTCGCTTCAGGCTATGTAAAAAGCCAGGACCAATATATTTCCTATCCCCTTGTAAGTGGAGAAATTGAAGAAATTTATGTTAAGGAGGGTGATATGGTTCAGGTTGGGCAGCCTTTGATAAAAATCAAAAATCGAGTACAAGATTTAAGTCGAAGAAATGCTGATTTATTTGCCAAATTCAATAAAGTAGAAAATAATTTGGGTAAGATCCAGGAAATGGAAAAACTGATTATTTTGGCTAAGGAAAAATTAGCTTTGGATTCAAGCATTTATTTCCGACAAAAAGCTCTTTGGGAAAAAAATATCGGAACAAAAATTGAATTAGAATCGAAATTTTTGAATTATAAAAACGCAAAGGCTTCCTATACTTCTACCATTCAGAATTTAAATGACTTTAAAAGACAATTGGAACTGAATGCGGAACAGTCGAAAAATAATCTTAGCATTTCTTCGGAATTGGAGGACAATTATATTATTCGTTCTAAGGTAGACGGACAAATTCTTCAAATAAACCGAGAGAAGGGTGAAATGGTAGGACCCCAAATTCCTCTCCTTAGTATCGGTAATACGGATGAATTTAAATTAGAAATGCAAATTGACGAAAATGATATTTTTGATTTAGCCCTTGGACAGAAAACCTATGTCAAAATTTCCTCACTTCCAGATACCATTTTAATGGCCAAAATATCCTCCATTAATCCTATTATGAATGAGCGAACAAAAACCTTCCAAGTAGAAGCAAGATTTGAAGAAAATCCTCCAAAAATGTTCTCAAATTTAAGTTTTGAGGCAAATATTGAAATAAAATCCAAAGAAATGGCCTTGGTTATCCCTAGGAATTTAATTTTTCAAGATAGTTTAGTGCTGACAAAAGAGGAAAAGACATTACCAATTAAAATTGGTTTAAGGAATTTTGAATACGCCGAAGTAATTTCTGGGCTAGATGAAAATACGGAATTAATCATTCCTGAGAAATGAAAGGATTCTTAATTATAAAAATTGCTATTTCTTTATTGCTAGCGCGATGGAAGCAAACTTTGGTGGCTGCAGTTGGAGTCATGTTTAGTATTACCATGTTCATAGCCTTATTAGGGTTTATGAATGGGCTGAATCAATTATTAGATGGATTAATAACGAATAGAACAGCTCATGTACGATTATACAAGGAAATCCTTCCAACCAAAGTACAAGCCATTCAAGAAGCCTTAAATGATGATTCTACGGAGGCATTTGTGCGTTCTATTAAACCAAAAAATGAACGATTGGATATCCATAATGGTCAAAATATTATTCAAACATTATTAAAAGACCCTCGTGTAAAAGGAGTCACCCCAAAAGCTATTACTCAGGTTTTTTATAATTCGGGTACTATTCAATTGAATGGCACAATTAATGGAGTGGATGTAGAAAATGAAAATAGACTTTTTTTCTTTAATGATTATGTAGTAAAGGGAAATTATTTAGACCTAAAAAATATTCCCAATAGTATTATTTTAGGTAAGGGCGTTGCAGATATTTTATTGATTGAAGTGGGTGATGTCATTAATGTAACGACTGTTTTTGGTGATATACAACCCTTGAAAGTGGTGGGATTTTTTCAATCTGGCATTGCAGATTGGGATAAAATCCAATCTTATTGTTCTATTTCTACCACCCAAAAATTATTGGGAAGAGGAAATGAATTCATGACAGACATCAATATAAAACTACACGATATGTCGATTGCAAAACCTGTTTCCCATGAATATGCAAAAATTTTTGGGATTGAAGCCATCGATATCAAATCTGCGAATGCCCAATATGATACAGGATCCGATATTCGAAATATGATATCCTATGCTGTGGGAATTACCCTATTAATTGTTGCCGGATTTGGGATTTATAATATCCTCAATATGATGATTTATGAAAAAATGGATTCCATTGCGATTTTGAAAGCAACTGGTTTTTCAGGAATGGACGTACAAACTATCTTTATTTTTATTGCCTTATTAATTGGGGTCTTTGGAGGCGGACTCGGCTTATTATTTGGATTCGGTTTATCGAATATCATTGATAATACCCCATTTGTAACTGAAGCTTTGCCCACAATCGACACTTTTCCGGTAGACTATAATATCAAATATTATCTAATTGGAGGAACTTTTTCTTTAATTACAACCTATTTTGCGGGCTACTTCCCAGCCAAGAAAGCCAGTAAGGTAGACCCTGTTTCAATCATTAGAGGTAAATAAAATGAAAGAAATTGTATTAGAAGCTAAGAAAATATCCAAAACTTTCCATGATCCAATGAAGGTAGAAGTTTTAAAAGGAATTTCTTTTCAATTGGAAAAGGGAGAATTTACCTCTGTAGTGGGAAAATCTGGATGCGGAAAATCCACTTTATTATACATTCTTTCCACGATGGATACTGATTTTAGTGGGGAATTAATCATCAATGGAAAAACCACTCGAGGTGAAAAAGAAAAGAATTTGGCTAAAATTCGAAATGAATCTATTGGTTTTGTCTTCCAATTCCATTATTTACTAAACGAATTCAATACCTTAGAAAATGTAATGCTTCCCGGTTTAAAATTAGGAAAATATACTAAAGAAGAGATAGAATACCGCGCCTATGAAAAGTTAAAGATTCTTGGTATAGAAAACGAAGCCAAAAAATTACCCAATCAATTGTCTGGCGGACAAAAACAACGGGCGGCTATTGCCCGATCTTTGATCAATGATCCCACAATTATCATGGGGGATGAACCAACCGGTAATTTAGATAAGAAAAACTCCAACATTGTTTTTGATATATTCAAAGAATTATCCTTAGAATTCAATCAGACTTTATTAATTGTTACCCATGATGAGGATTTCGCCAATAGTACAGACCGAATCATTGAAATGCAAGATGGTAAAATTATCAATCAACTTGTAAAGTAATGACGGTATCTGGCCTAGTAAACCGACTAATTCTTACATCCAAAGACCCCTCCTCTTTGTATATTCGATAAGGAACTGCAACATGTTCAAAAAAGGCAGAATCACTTTGATAAAAATCCAGCGTTCTTCTGGAACCATCGCGGTTCATGACCACCAAAAACCGATGAATTTTATTCGGATTATTGGCATCGTAGTATTTTTTTCTGATTACCCCATCTATTTTAAGATTCTTCAATTCACGATAAGAATCATAAATTTTCTCTCCACCGAAAAATTTAGGAAAAAGTCTAGGTAAAATAAAAGATAAAACCACAACAATAAGAAAACCTCTTATTACATATTTATTGGAAAAAATCGCATCTTCTTTATATTCCTCTGGTTTACCTGAAGCAAACATACCTCCAAACAAGGGCATTTTCAATTTTTTTCTCGGCGGTCTTCTTCTAGGAAGTTGTGAATTTTCCATCTTTAAAAATATTAAATTATTATGGAACAAAATTAGTGAATACTCAGTTCAAATTGGTAAATTGCAATCTTAATTGCAAAGAAGAGAAATAAAAATAAGATGCTTTCTGTAGTAAACAAAACCATTTCAAAATTATTTGGCACAAAATCTCAACGTGATATCAAAGCTATTATGCCTTTGGTAGAAGAAACCAAAAAAGAATACGAATTGTTGAGAGGCCTCTCAGATGATGAACTTAGAGCCAAAACCACTTTCTTTAAAACATCCATCAAAGATCATCTAAAAGAAATTGACCACAGGATTGAAGAACTTAGAAAAACGGCATTAGAAACGGAAAATATTGATGAAAAAGATCAATATTTTCAAGAAATTGATCAATTAAATACCCAGCGAAATGCAGAAATTGAGGTGATTTTAAAACAGTTATTACCCCAGGCATTTGCGGTCGTTAAAGAAACTGCCAGAAGATTCACAGAAAATAAGGAACTGATTGTCAAAGCAACTGTTCATGACCAATTCATTGCTTCCAAAAAGAACCATGTTATCATAGAAGGTGAAAAAGCAATCTGGAAAAACACCTGGTTAGCGGCGGGAAATGAAATCACCTGGGATATGGTTCATTACGATGTCCAGTTGATTGGAGGTATAGTTTTACATGAAGGGAAAATCGCTGAAATGAGCACAGGGGAAGGAAAAACCTTGGTATCCACCCTACCCTCCTATTTAAATGCTTTAGCAGAAAGAGGGGTTCATTTGGTTACTGTTAATGACTATCTAGCCAAAAGAGACTCTGAATGGAATGCTCCCCTATTTGAATTTCATGGAATGGTGGTGGATTGTATTGACAAACATGAGCCAAATACAGAAGCACGAAGAAAAGCCTATTTGGCGGATATTACCTATGGAACAAACAATGAA
>CAZXZK010000075.1:4469-9816 GCA_964645295.1 uncultured Cytophagales bacterium
AATTTGGTTTTGATTATTTGCGCGATAATATGGCCCGTTCCAAAGAAGATCAAGTTCAAAGGCCTCACCATTTTGCCATGGTTGACGAGGTTGACTCTGTATTGATTGACGACGCTAGAACTCCATTAATTATCTCCGGACCTATTCCGAAAGGAGATGAACAAGAATATGAAAATTATCAACCACAGGTGGCCTCAGTGGTAGATGCGCAAAGAAAAATTGTTCAAGAATATTTAGTAGAAGCTAAAAAATTAATTGCTGGGGGAAATAAAAAAGAAGGAGGACTTTCACTCTACAGAGCCTTTAAAGGTTTGCCAAAATCAAAGCCTTTGATCAAGTATTTATCAGAGCCAGGAATTAAGGCAATCATGAACGAAACGGAGGCTATCTATTTAGCAGATCACCAAAAATTAATGCCTGAAGCCAATGAACCTTTATATTTTACGATAGATGAAAAAAATAATCAGGTGGAAATGACAGAAAAGGGTTTAGAGTTTTTGAGCCAAAATTCCGGTGATCCGAATTTCTTCATTCTTCCAGATTTATCACAAGATTTAAATAAAATTGAAAAGAATACCCAATTAAACGACGGGGAAAGATTGAGCGCCAAAGAAAGTTTAATTGATGATTATAATGCAAAAGCTGCAAGAATCCATACGGTAAGTCAATTATTGAAAGCCTATACCTTATTTGAAAAAGACACCGAATACATCATTGTGGACGGAAAAGTAAAGATAGTGGATGAACAGACAGGTCGTGTGATGGAAGGTAGAAGGTATTCGGATGGTTTACATCAAGCAATCGAGGCGAAAGAACGTGTTAAAGTAGAAGATGCTACCCAAACTTACGCCACCATTACCTTACAAAATTATTTCAGAATGTACCATAAACTAGCAGGTATGACAGGTACAGCTGAAACAGAGGCAGGAGAATTCTGGACGATCTATCAATTGGATGTGGTTTCCATCCCAACAAACAAACCCATCCAGCGTAAGGATGAACAAGATAAAGTCTATAAAACAGTTCGAGAAAAATACAATGCAGTTGCTCAGGAAATCCAGGAATTAGTCGGTAAAGGTAGACCTGTTTTAGTAGGAACCACTTCTGTTGAAAATTCAGAAATCATTTCTCGATTATTAACCATTCGTAAAATTCCGCATAATGTTTTAAATGCAAAACAACACGCGAGGGAGGCGGATATTGTCGCAGAAGCTGGACATTCAGGAAAAGTGACTATTGCAACCAATATGGCAGGTAGAGGAACCGATATCAAGTTGAGTGTGGATTCCAGGGCTGCCGGAGGATTAGCTATTGTAGGTACCGAAAGACATGAATCTAGAAGGGTAGATAGGCAATTAAGGGGACGGTCGGGGCGTCAGGGAGATGTGGGTTCCTCTCAATTCTTTGTTTCTCTCGAAGACAATCTCATGCGTCTTTTCGGATCAGATAGAATCTCGAAGGTAATGGATAGGATGGGGATGGAAGAAGGAGAAGTAATCCAGCATTCCATGATTACCTCATCCATTGAGCGAGCACAGAAAAAAGTTGAAGAGAATAATTTTGGAGTAAGAAAGCGTTTATTAGAATATGATGACGTAATGAATTTCCAACGAAATGCCATATATAAACGTCGCCAAAATGCTTTGAGTGGAGAGCGTTTATCTTTGGATATCATCAATACTATCTTTGATGTTATTCAAGAAATAGTAAATAATCATGTCAACTATGATGATTTTGCTTTAAAAGTCATTGAAATTCTTGGAATGGAACCTCCATTTAATGCAGTAGAATTCAATAATTTGAGCATAGAGAAAAAAATCAACGAATTATATTTGGAGGCAGAAAAGCATTATTTAGATAAAAATGCACTCATATGCCAGAAGGTTCTTCCAGTTGCCCAAGAGGCGATTAGGCAAGGATACAAAGGCTTGCAAGTACCTATTTCGAATGGGAATTTAACCACTGCGATTATAGTAGATGCCCAAAAAACCCTTGATTCTAAAGGAAAAGAAGTGGTGGGTGAAATGGAAAAATTCATTACCCTATCCTTAATTGACCAAGAATGGAAAGAGCATTTAAGGGCGATGGATGATTTAAAACAATCTGTACAAAACGCAGTTTTCGAACAAAAAGACCCTTTATTAATTTATAAATTTGAGGCAGTAGAAATATTCCAAAAATTCATAGCCAAAGTGAATGTAGAGACCATCTCATTCTTATTAAAGGCCAATATCCCGCAAATACAAGAAACCAATACGACCCAGCAAAAGCAAAAAACTGAAAAGCCAAGATTGAGTGAAAATAAAGCTGAATCGATTTCTAGTTTAGTTGGAAATGTTGGAGCATCCAAATCACAACCGAATTACCATGACCCTAGTCAGCCTAGTACGGAAAAAATCGCTCCAAGAACAGGAGAAAAAATTGCTGACCGAAATCAACGAGTGAATGTTCAATACAAAGACGGGACAAAAAAGGAAAACGTCAAATATAAAACGGTTGAACAGGATATCATGAATGGAAATGCTGTTTTAATCTCCTAATAGGATTAAAAATTAACAATATCATTAGCGTGAGCAATTTCTTTTGCTCCCGCTTTGATATTTTCCAAGGAATGGCTAGCCTTTGCGATGGCTATAATTTCCTTTTTCATATTTAATATTTCGATTACTTCTCCAGCTAAAAATTCCCCAAAATACTTTTTTACACCTACTGCCAACAAACTCTTGCGGTTCAATAAAGCCTTTTCAGCCCCTTCATCAATCATAATTTTAGTAGAGATTAAGGAACCAGTAGCTAACCATTTTTGTTTGGCCGATAAACTAGCTTTTTGAGGTAAAAAGGTTGTCCCGATTAATTCCTGACTGGCTTTTATGATGGCATCCTTTTCATTCATTCCAAAAATAACCACTTTCAAACCCATTCGATTCGCCATTTTAGTAAAGGTTAATTTTGAAATCATTCCGCCTAAACCCGTTTTAGATTTTTCATTTGACACTAAAGAAAAGATGGAGGAATCTATTTCCTTTACCTGAGGGATAATCCTTTTATTTCCATCCAATAAACCACCAACAGAGGTGGCAATCAACAATTTTTCTGCCCCAAAACCGGCTGCAATCAGGGTAGCGAGCTCGTCATTGTCTGAAAATTTAATTTCTAAATTGGAAACCAAATCATTTTCATTGGCGATAGGAATGATATTATTTTCCCATAATTCTTGATAGGTATCTTTCAATTGAAGAAATTGATTTCTTTGTGAAAAATGATGCCTTTCACAGAGTGATTGGGCAATTGTAATGCCGTATTGGCGGAAGTAATTTGAATAAATTGAAATTAATCGAGGATTTCCGACGGAAGCTGCGGCTTTTCTTTCTAAAAGGGTACCTTTATAATCAATGATTGCCGATTTACCCGCAGCTACAGCCCCAGAAGAAACAAGGACGATATGAAATTGCTTTTGTAATTCAGAAACTTGTTCAGCAATTTGAGCAATGATCAACTCATTCACCTCTCCAGAAGATTGGGTAATAATCGAGGATCCAAATTTTAAAACAATAATCGGTTTCTTCATAATAAAAGACAAAGTTAAATTATTTAAAGGAAACATTATTGCTTTTTTAATTCAAATTGATAAACTTTGTAGTATTGGTCTTTATAAGAATTTAAATAACTAAAAATTAATGAACCAATTGGATAATATTTTTGCTATTAATTTACGGCGAAGTAGGTACACTATTCGCATCTAATTCTTGGGTGCTTTCTTTGATTATCCATTTATCTGTTTTAAATTCTTATTTCACACATTGTAATGAAACCTTATACCATTCAGGTTGCCAATTCAAACCATTTTCACTTAGCTGAATCTATTTCAAAAGAAATGGAGGAATCCGCAAAAGCCAGAGGAACTGGAATTGCAAAAAGAACCCCCGAATATCTAATCAAAAAGATGGAGGAGGGTAAAGCGATTATTGCCACAGAGGATGAAACAGGAGATTTCATTGGCTTTTGTTATATTGAAACCTGGGGGCATGGCAAATTTGTTGCAAATTCAGGTCTAATTGTAAAGCCAGAATACCGCAAATTTGGGGTAGCAAAGGAGGTTAAACATACTGCCTTTAATCTTTCTAGAAAAAAATATCCAGATGCAAAATTAATTGGAATCACCACTTCCTTGGCTGTCATGAAGATTAATTCGGATTTGGGATATGAACCTACCACTTTTTCAGAACTTCCGGTAGATCAAGAATTTTGGAAAGGCTGTCAAACTTGTGTAAATTTCGATATTCTTTCTCGTACAGAAGGTAAAATTTGCTTATGCACAGGTATGATTTATGATCCGGAAGAAATAGCGAAGGAAAAAGCAAAAATGAAGGGGAAATCAACAGAAACCAAAGAGGAAAAAGAAAAATGGCTGATCCAAACCAATTCAAAAGTCTTGGATCAGTTAAATAAATTTAAAGAGAAACTATTAAACCCCATTAAAAAAGGGAAGAAATAAAATGAATAAGGAAAAAGTGATTTTAGCATTTAGTGGTGGACTAGACACTTCATTTTGTGTAAAATATTTATCGGAGGAGAAAAATTTAGAAGTTCATTCAGCTTTAGTCAATACGGGTGGATTTGATGCAAAAGAATTAAAAGAAATTGAAGAAAAGGCTTATTCTTTAGGGGTGGTCTCACACGTCACCTTGGATGTTACCCAAGAATATTATGAAAATTGTATCAAGTTTTTGGTCTTTGGAAACGTCCTAAAAAATAATACTTACCCTTTGTCTGTTTCTGCTGAAAGGGTATTTCAGGCAACCGCTATCGCAAAATATGCGTCTAAAATGAACGCAAAAGCCATTGCACATGGTTCAACTGGTGCCGGTAATGACCAGGTAAGATTTGATGTGGTCTTTCGTATCATGGCTCCAGATTGTGAAATCATCACCCCGATCAGAGACTTACAATTATCCAGAGAGGCAGAAATTGATTTCCTTAAATCAAAAGGGGTGGTCCAAGAATGGCATAAAGCAGCTTATTCAATCAATAAAGGTTTATGGGGAACTTCCGTAGGAGGAAAAGAAACCTTGACCTCTCAGGGATATTTACCTGAGGATGCTTGGCCCTCCCAATTAAAAAAATCAGAATCAACCCATCTTCAACTCCTATTTAAAAGAGGTGAATTTGTAGGCATAAATGGGGAAATCTACGACTCAAAAATTGATGCTATTAATGAACTGACAAAAATAGCTTCGGAATATGCCATTGGAAGAGATATTCACGTGGGTGATACCATTATTGGAATTAAAGGGAGAGTAGGTTTTGAAGCCCCTGCCCCATTGATTATCATCAAAGCTCACCATCT
>CAZXZK010000076.1:0-9640 GCA_964645295.1 uncultured Cytophagales bacterium
GTACTTACTTGTTTAAAATTGTAAGGAAGCTAAAAGTGTTTTTCCAGCTAACCGTCATTTCCCAGTTTAAATTCTCATAAAATTCCTATCAGCTTCTCTATTGCCACCGCCGACACTCTAAAGTTTCAATCTTTTATTATCTTATTGACTTTTTCTTACACTTTGCGTTTGGTTAAAAAAACTTCAATTATGACATGACAAAAAAAATAGTCCAATACCCATTTAATTATTTATTCCCAAAATATCAAAAACAAAGGCATATTCCCTAGCAATTTCTTTGAGATACTCATAACGCCCACTTGCACCGCCATGACCTGCATCCATATTGGTGTAAAGAAATAGTTTGTTTTTATCCGTTTTTAAAGCCCGTAGTTTTGCAACCCACTTGGCAGGTTCCCAATATTGTACCTGCGAGTCATGAAGTCCAGTGCTCACAAAAATATTGGGATAATTTTTTGCTTCTACATTATCGTAAGGAGAGTAAGATAGCATGTATTCGTATTGCTCCTTAATAGCAGGATTACCCCATTCCAACCATTCAAATGTGGTTAAGGGTATGGTTTCATCCATCATTGTTGTAACCACATCCACAAAGGGAACTCCCGCAATTACTCCACGATATAGCTCTGGTGCTAAGTTAAGTACTGCTCCCATTAAAAGGCCTCCTGCACTTGCTCCTGATGCAAAAAGCTTGTCTTTTGCTACATAGCCATTATCTATAAGCCATTTGGAACAGTCGATAAAGTCATAAAAGGTATTCGCTTTCTTCATCATTTTACCATCTTCATACCAATTCCCACCCATTTCCATTCCCCCGCGAACATGAGCAATTGCATACACCATTCCTCTATCCAATAGACTTAGTAAGGAGGAATTAAAATATGCGTCCATAGAAGAACCGTAGGAACCGTACCCATAAATCCACCCCGCATTTTGTCCATTCCTTTTGAATTTGTCTTTTTTATATACAATTGACATCGGAATCTTCGTCCCTTCTCTTCCAGTTACCATCACGCGCTCTGTCTGATAGTTCTTCTTATCAAAATTTCCTAAAACCTCTTCTTCATCCATTAAAATACTTTTTTTAGTATCAACTTGATAATCAAATATGGAATAGGGTGTGGTTAGGGAAGTATAATTGTACCGCACCACTTTGGTATCAAATTCAAGGTTATAATCCAGACTAGCGGAATAGGCAGGCTCATCAAAAGAAATTTCTTGTAATGAATTGCCACCATACGTGACAAGGCGGATTTTTGACAATCCTTCCTTGTTTTCTTCCACAGCCATAAATTCTTTGAAGTAATCTATATTTTCTAATTGAAAATCAGATCGATGTGAAATCACATCCACCCAATTTGATGATTCTGACTTTTTTATTGAAGTTTTAACTAATTTATAATTGGGAGCATCCTTGTTGGTCAGAATATAAAATTGGTCCCCTCCGGCATGATTAACAGTGTATCGCACATTATCTTCAATTGTATTGATTAGTTTTGGCTTACTTGGATTGGTCGAATTGATATAGTAGGATTCATTAGCATCAGTCCTGCTAGAATTGATAATTATGTATTCTTTGGACTTAGTTGACCAAATGCTGCATTCCAAGGTTTGATCTTTTTCTTCAAAAATCAATTCATCTTTAGCAGCATCTTGTCCTATAACATGCCTTTTTACTTGGTATTTTCTAAGCGTAATGGGATCTGGGACGGTATAATAAAATGAGGCATTATCCCTAGTCCAAACAATACTGCCTCGAATATTTTCTAGCTTATCACTTAGGTATTTGCCAGAATTGAGATCTTTTATCAGCACAGTAAAAAAATTCCTTCCTTGATTATCCTTTTGTATTGCTGCCAATTTATGGTCATTGCTTACAGATACATAAAAATTCAGATAGGAATTCCCCTTAGCCAATTCATTTCCATCTACAATGATCTCCTCTTTCGAATCTAAAGAACCCTTTTTTCTTGCCGAAATAAGATACTCTCCTCCCTTTTCATATTTATAGTAATAATAATAGCCCCCTTCGTAGTAAGGTAAGTAGGTTACATCCTCCTTTATCCTACCTTTTAGCTCTTCAAAAAGCGATTTTTGAAGGGGTTTGGTATGCGATAACATGGAGTCTAGGTATTTATTTTCTGCATAGAGATAGTCCAATACCTCCTGATTTTCACGATCCCTAAGCCAATAGTAGTTGTCTACTCGGGTATGCCCATGTTTGGAAGTAATTTTATAGGGCTTAACCGCTACTACAGGAGGTTGTATATCTGGATAGTTAGCATCGCCATTTTTAAAAGAACAGCCTTGTATCCATAACAGTACAAAAATTATAACTAGGGTTACTATTTTTTTCATAGATTTAGTTGGAAAAAATTATCGACATAAATCAAAATCAAATTAGTTAGGTTACTTTCTCAGCTTTTTAATAATCCAAATGACAGCCCATATCACCCCTGTTAGTACCAATAGAAAGATTACAATTATCCCAACTACCACATAAACAAACTCTGGGAGAGGCGTATCAAAGTCAGCTTTATCCAATACTTGCCATTGATCATTTTCAAGATTTGGGGCAACCCTTAAGTCAAGTGCCTGAAACAAAGAATCAGACAAAAAATCTCCCGTAAAATCTTCCGAATCTCCTTCGTACCAAATAATCAAATCATCTTCTTTATTTGGCTCAAGATTAGAAAATGAGTAAATCAACCAATTGTCTTCCCATTTGACCCCAGCTCTCGGATTTATTCCAGAAATATTGGCCACGCTCAATCCGTCTTTCAACTGAACTTCAACACTTCCCGATACGATTTTACTTTTCCAGGAAGCACCAGTATGAAGAATGTATTCAAAGGCATTCCCTTCTTTTCTGCTATAGCCTTGAATCAAAGTTGTACTAGTCTTAACTATAAAATAAACTTCAACCTTGACGGTTTCATTTGGTAAGCTCTCTAATTGCCATACATACCAATCTTCCCAATCATTGAGAGTGGTTGGAATCAATTGAGGTCTGTCATTTTGCAGTGAATCGGAATTTAATAGCTCACTCAGGGGTTTTATTTGAACGGATTTACCATTAATAAATGCTTTTAAATGGTAAAGATCATCAAAACGAACTTCTTCTACTGATAGTGCAGTATTACTGCCGTTCACGGGATACCCCATTCGGAGTTTTAAATTTTGGTTGGAATGATTTTTAAACCAATAGGTGCCTTTTACCACAGCATAATTCCTATAAAGGTCAATTTCAATTCTTTCCTTGACCATCTGTATCTGACTAATTGCAGTGCTATCTTCTTGAAAAATTGGGATTAAGGTAGATCCATGACCTGCACCCCAAAAACCGGGAGGAGCAACGTTTGCCCCTCCCGGAGTAAAAAAAACAACTACTAAAAACACCCACAAAACAAGTCTAAGCTTTGAGCAGTGTCCTTTCGGTGTTCTTGGATATATTTTCAAAACCATAGTGGCTAATTAACTGGATGCAAGTCTATCAATTTCAAGCTGTCTGGCATCTTGAATTTGCTTGAGCCCTTTTTGGATTAACCTCATGGAAATTGAAAGGCCAATAAGTCCCAAGAGCAAAAATTTCAAATCCAAAAAGACTGGAATGGGAAACAAAAGAATAGGTGCATTCCAAATCATGTGAAGGAGCATGCTAGAAACAAAGATTCGAAGGAAGAACTTATCAAAAAGCATGGAAGGACTAAATGTTTTTTCTCCTTTCACATACCAAAGTGCTGCGGCAGCATTTGCTGTCCAAATGATGTGAGTGAAAGGAGCAAGCGCACCTCTCAAAATAATGCTACTTGTAAAGTTTGCTAGGCCCTCTTGTTGTTCGAAAAGCTGAACAAAAGCATAGCCTGCGCTTTCAAATGCAGCAAAACCACATCCTATTGCAGATCCTAAAAGCATTCCATTTTGTGCCCAACTGAAAGATTTATTTCTCCCAAAAAGCGCAATTACGATGAGAAGCTTTGCAAGCTCCTCAATTATTCCAGCAGAAGAAGCACCAAGTAAGTCTGAAAGAATTTCAAATCGATCAAAGAATATCAAGGTGACCACAAGTGAGACCACCCCACCTGCAAACACAGCACTGATTATATTGAAAATGGATATATTTCTGGGCGTGTTCATTTCCATGAAAAATATCAATACTGAGAGGGGCATAGCAAAAGTTCCGATGAATAGGACTCCTGGAAGCATCAATGGATTATTAAACCATTTGAAGGCAACATACATTACAATTCCTAAGATCATCGTGATAAAGAGGAATCTTGAAAAAAGCCAAGGTTTTGCCCAACGGATATCAAAGTCCATTAAATCAGGCCTATGTCTTGTTGTCCCCGTCAGCAGTTGATCCTCCATATCATGTGCGGTTTTACGCATAAATACTTCACTGAAAATCTCGGTCAGTTTGAAGTTTTCCAATTTTTCCAACCCTGTAAACCGATGCAAACTGTCTGGTTTAAAAAGTTTATTATCTAGGGAGAGCGGTTCTTTAACTGGAAAATTCACTCTCCAAATCGAATCCCCTAACCTGATGACATCAGTAGAAAAGATTTCAACTTGATGGTTAATTTTTTTTCCATTTACCTTTACTTCCAAAATCGTTTTGGGATCCATTAATAACCGAACACCATCCCAGGAAAAAACAAGTGATCCTTGATCAGCATTTAATTCTTTTATCTGTTGAGATTTCCCTCCATTGGCATCATAGCCAATTGTAAGGGGTTGGTTTAACAGGATTGGAATTGTTAAAAAATCATCTTTTCCTTCGATGCATTCTAAACTTGGAGTATGGGTTTCTGTTGCCATGACTAAATAAGATTAATTCTTAAAACTAAGAGGGTATAGAGATAGAGAAGAATGATACAAACAAAAGCGGCCAACAGAAAAGAGAGAATGTATACTACTCCGCTCGCCAAAAAGGTTTTTAGGAAAGTAGGCCATTTAATCCCCTTATGAATCCACATACTGTATACATAAGCAAAATAAAAGGTTGAAATAAACAAGAAAGAAGATTCAAGATTGATGGCAATGTTAAGCTTTTGAATAGCCCAGTTTAACAGGTTGAAAAAAATTTGGAAAGTAAAAATTTGGCCAGCAATCAAGGCATTCACATAAAGGTGCTCTCCATAGGTAAAATCTTTTTTTCGATTTCTCCACCAAGTAAAAACTGCTGCTATCGGGAATTGAAAAATGAATACAATATTTATAATTAAGCTAATGTCATTGTTTGCAAAGGCATAAAATTCATCAAAGAAAACGGCTGTACTTGGATCAATCTCTAACGATTTTTTATCTTTTGTGAGAATGGTGCTTAGAATTGACAAGCTTCCCATAAGAAGCGCAAACTTCATTGGCTTGTAATAGCCGATTCGATTCCCTTGAAAGTAGGATTGAATGAAGGATCCCGGAGATACAAGCATTTTCCAAATCGTGGTAGGTAGCCCTGTATCCACCCCTAAATACACATCCACCCACTGATTAAGAATATAATTTAAGGTAATTCTATCAGGTTTAATTTTTTCCCCACAGTAACTGCAATACACCCCATTGCCCGATTCACCGCAGCTAGGACAGGCCAATTGGACTAAATCCCCCCCCTCCATCATGTCAATATTGAATAATTTGGGGCTCAAAATCATAGTTAGTGGCTAAGATTAAAAAATTAGCCTGACTGAAATAACCATCTTTAAGAAACTTATGAATTATGACAATAGTTTTTTCAGCTGTACCGTCATCAAGCTGAGTTTCAGTAAAAGGAATTGCCAGCGAATAGGCAGCCTCTCCTTTAAAATAGTCAGGGTCTGCTACGGTATAAAATGCCAGGTAATTTACCTTATCTGATTGAAAAAATTTAGCTTCAGCCAATACTTGGGCCAAATCGGAAACTTGTTCCGAAACTAGTTCGGAATAATAGATTCTCCAGTCATCATTGGATTCAACAGGAAAATAATAACTAGCCTGAGCCAATCTAGTGGCTCCAATCATCCACTTGTCAAGAATTTGTTGAAGTGAGCCATCAGAAGAAGGGGTAACTGCCTGCTGATCTATGGCAGCAGAATTTCCAGCCTTCTCCCTCAATTGATTTTCATCCAGAGTTTGATGAGGATTCCAAGAATTATCGGTAAACTTTAACGATACAGTATGGTTGGGAAAGAGACTAGATTTAGTCGATAAAGCCACCCAACTATATCTAGAAATTAACTCCTCAGGAACCCCCTTCTGGTATTCCTCCGAAGTCATTCGAAGTAGGTCAATGGATTGGTTGGTTTTAATGATACCTAAGACTGCCGGTTTGTAATTTTCAAATAAGCCCCTTTGATTCATTAAATCAGCAATGGATTTCAACTCCGTGTCCTTCAAGTCACCTTGGTAATAAATAGCATGTATAGCAGAATGATTGTGAACGAAAAAATCTCCTTTTTTTAAGGGAGATTCGGTAGAAGAACCGAAATCAAAAAGATCCCCATTTAAAAATCCTAAAATGACAAAAATCCCAATTAAAATGTAAATCAAGTTTTTGGATAGGAAATCTTTCATAGCTAAAATTTTTTATGAGACAGAGACGAATTCAAGTTCAGAAAATCAAAAACTTACTTTACAGCTAATCATTTGATCTAAAAGAATTACATCTTTTTTTTAATTTTGAGTAGTTAAAGTTACTTTATTTCATTCCACTAACATTTCTTCAAGGGTATTGAAATCTTCATCCTTAAGCGCAACCTTGGTATGTGTTCTTAATAGCGGAAGAATAGCTCGTGTGATTTCCTTAAATCCTTGGCTAGCTTCTGGGGTCAACTTATTTTCATCGACGATATAGCCTACAACCACCGTGTCGCCTAATTCTTGAGATCTATAAATTTGCACATCTAAGGCATTGTCTGGCAAAAAATATTTAATCTCTACAAAAACATTTCCTATTTCTCTGATGAAACTTGGATCGAAATACTCTTCACTATAATAAATACCATGGGCTTGGTCATACTGCAGTTTCTTTCCTTTCGTATCTCCTAAAAAAATCAAGAGATAAACTATTATATATCCAGACATTAGAATTATCCCGAGTATCTTAATCCACCGATATCCTTTATTAGGTGTTGCTGTATCCATTTTTCATTTGATTTGTTTAAAGTTATTTTCCCATTTCATAGTAATCAATACTCAATTGTGAGTATATTATGGAATCTTCGAAAGAATGACTGTTTTCCTATTCCAAAAAAAATTACTTTGTAGAAACTAATCTTTTAATCAAGAAATAAGGGAATGGATTGCAGTTAGAAGAGATGGGGTTTTGAGCAAAAGTAAAGGGTAAAAAAATGGGAAGCAGGCTTTTTAACTATCTACTTTCATTTATTATCTTGGTAGGATTCGCCTCCTGCACGCAGGAAAAGGAGCTAGAATCGCCCAGACTTATTTTTTTGGAAGATGACCAATCCTATTTTTCAAACTATGGCTTACTAAAAAAGCCAATGAAATTTTTAATACCCTTATCCCCATCAAAAGAGGATTTTGTACTACTTATCGAGAACCCGCACATCAATGAGGTTACCCTGAATTTTTCAAAACGTGATTCGGCTTTGATCTTAGGAGATTACCTCAATTTTGAGGATAGACCGATAAATTTTAGACAGTTTGCCATCCCTATTCCTGCACTTGACAAGGCAGATACGCTTCTTTTGGAACTTGACAAATCCGAAGAAAACCTATCCATTGGCTTAAAAATTCTAAATCAAGAGGCCTTTTTAGAGTATCAAAAGCAGGACAACAGATTGATAGGATTTATCTTTGGGATCTATTTGCTTGTAATTTTGATTGGATTGATTTTAATGCCGCGAATTCTGTCTAAACAGGCAATCTTTTTTCTCCTCTATATATTTCTAAGTTTCTGCTGGTTACTCAATGATTCAGGATTATTTTTTCAGTATTTATGGCCCGAAAATCCCTTATTTCATTCACTAAGTCGGGGTTTATTTTCAGCTACTTCAATGGTTGCTTTTGCATTTTACGTTTATCAGAATAAGAACGAACGCGTAAATAGTACAATCAAAAAAGTATTTATCGCTCTGGTCATTTTTATTCTATTCAAACTAGTATTTACATTTTTATTAAGCTTCGGGATTTTTGATCAATTTGAAAGAGGGCTTTTCCTATCAATCAATTCAATAACACTGCTGTTGCTTTTTGGAATACTATTGATTTTGCTGAGCAAAGAATTTTCAAAACGAGGGGATTCTTTTTTCGAATTAGCTTCGATCTTCGTTTACTGTGCATTTGTTTTTTCTCAAGCTTTGGTTGAATTAGGAATCACTTTGATTAGAATTCCATTTTTACATCAATTTGATACGCTTATTTTTTTAGGGATACAATTATTTTTTATGATGGTTCATATCAAGCAGGAGGAGACCAAAGAAAAGCTTAAATCAATTCATGAGTTTTCGGATTTTCAAATAGCGCAGGAAAGACTTTTGAATAATAGAATCATCGAAGTACAAGAATTTGAAAGAAAAAGAATTGCACAAAACATTCACGATGAGATAGGTAGTGTTTTTGCTTCCTTAAAATATTTGATTCTTTCATTAGATGAAAAATGGAGGATGAAAAAAGCTCCAATAGATTTTATTCCATTACTCCATATTTTGGATGAAGGGGTTAAGAATCAATATTCAATTATTGATGATTTACTCTCCAAATTTGACCAGGGTGAATCACTTGAATTAGCGATTAAACACAAAATCGAGGCTGTTTTTTCAAAAAATAAGGTAAAGTCCGAAGTTTTATTTTTGGTAAAAGAAGCAACCTTTACTACCCATCAAAAAACGCAATTGTATAGAATTTTAACAGAACTTATTACCAATACGATAAAACATGCACGAGGAACCTCCTTTGTATCCATTCAAATTAAAGACACAACCCCAATTGAAATCTCCTATTCGGATGATGGGAAAGGAACCAATGCCGTAATAAATACAAGTGGTAAAGGATTAGAGAATATTAAGTTCAGAATAGATCAACTTCAAGGCACTATTCGAAATATGAATATGATAGATGGATTTACTTTAGAGTTTTATATCCCTAGAATGAATGAAGAAAATATCAATTTACCTGATAGATGACCATAAAATTTTTCTACAGTCCTTTCAGGCTTATATTCTCACACAACCTACCTTTAATTGGTATGGGGCCAATGAAGGAGAGAAATCTGTAGTACAGCAACTCCTGCTGCTTAACCCAGATGTGATTCTTCTTGATTATCATTTACGTAACACAAATGGGCTTGAAATTTTGAAGCAAGTTAAATCCGCAGGATTTAAGGGTAAAATAATAATTCTATCCATGAATCGAGACCTTCAGATTCGAAAAGAA
This sequence comes from uncultured Cytophagales bacterium, assembly GCA_964645295.1. Taxonomy (GTDB): domain Bacteria; phylum Bacteroidota; class Bacteroidia; order Cytophagales; family Spirosomataceae; genus CAZVFE01. The sequence continues at coordinate 9,373 of CAZXZK010000076.1, forward strand.
GTAAAAAATTGGGGTTCGGATGGATTTGTTTCCAAAGATGTAGATGGAAATATTTTATTGTCTGGCATCAAGAACCTAGTAGATGGAGGCATCTACTACCTTGAACTCCCTGAGGACATCCAGAACTCCGATGAAAACAGGTTTCGCCTTACCCCACAAGAAAATTTGATTGCTAGATTGATCTGTAAGGGAAGTTCAAGTGAAGAAGTAGCCAAAGAATTGTTTATTAGTATACATACGGTACACACACATCGAAGAAGAATTCTTG
>CAZXZK010000077.1:0-9237 GCA_964645295.1 uncultured Cytophagales bacterium
GTTATTGAGTCAGCCGTAAAAGGGATGCTTCCAAAAAACAGACTAGGTAGAAAGATGTTTCATAATTTATATGTTTATGCTGGAACTGAGCATCCTCACGAAGCACAACAACCTAAAGAAATTAAATTTTAACGGAAAATCGTAAGATTAAAAGATAATGGCAGAATTAGTAAAAAATATTGGACGAAGAAAAACATCAGTTGCAAGAATTTCTTTGACTCCAGGAAAAGGTGAAATTACTATAAACGGACGTGGTCTGATAGATTATTTCCCTTCTGAATTACTTCAAATTATTGTTAAGCAACCATTTACACTAACAAGTACAACTGGATCTTTCGATGTAGCTGTCAATGTGAAAGGTGGTGGCATTACCGGACAAGCCGAAGCGATTCGTCATGCAATTTCAAGAGCTCTACAAGCGCAAGATACTGAATTAAGATCTCCTTTAAAGCAAGAAGGATTCTTAACACGTGATTCTCGTATGGTTGAACGTAAAAAACCAGGAAGAAGAAAAGCACGTAGAAGATTCCAGTTCTCTAAGAGATAATTTAATTATTAATTAAGAATTAAGCCCATGAATTTATTTATAGGCTATCAAGAAGACTTAGAAATTAATTCTTAATTATTAATTTGTAATTAAAAAGAATAGGGCTTGTCTGTTGCCGATGCCCCATTTATATTTTTCAACATTTAAAATTTTAAAATGGCACAACTAACGTTTAAAGACCTGCTAGATGCAGGCGTTCACTTTGGTCACTTGACCCGTAAGTGGGACCCAAAAATGGCTCCATATATCTTAATGGAGAAGAATGGTATTCATATCATCGACCTTAATAAAACAATTTCTAGTTTAGATGAAGCTTCTCATGCAATCAAAGCGATTGTTCGCTCTGGTAGAAAAATCATGTTTGTAGCTACCAAGAAACAAGCTCAAGAAATTGTAACAATAGAGGCTGATCGTCTAAAAATGCCGTATGTAACGGATAGATGGTTAGGTGGTATGTTAACCAACTTTTCTACTGTAAGAAAATCAATCAAGAAAATGTCTACCATCGAAAAATTATTAGGTGATGAGGCGGTTGCAAAAACAATTGCAAAACGTGAGCGCTTAATGATGAGTCGTGAGGAGCAAAAACTTAAAAGAGTTCTAGGAGGTATTACGGAATTAACTCGTCTTCCTGCCGCAATTTTCGTGATCGATGTAAAAAGAGAGCATATCGCCGTTGCAGAAGCTAAGAAATTAGGTATCCCTGTTTTTGCTATGTGCGACACTAATTCAAACCCAGATTTAGTAGACTATGCAATCCCAGCAAATGATGATGCCTATAAATCTATTTCCATTATTACACAAGCCATCGGAAAAGCCATTGAAGAAGGCTTAATGGAAAGAAAACAAGACAAAGATGAGGCTAGATTAGCTGAGGAAGAAGACAAGAAAAGAGCTGCAGACGAAGATTCAGCAGAAGCTGCCAAAGTTGCCGCTAAATACGAAAAAGAAGCAGAACAAGAATAAAATAAGGATAAAATTATGTCAATAACAGCCGCAGACGTTAATAAATTACGCCAAATGACTGGCGCTGGAATGATGGATTGTAAGAAAGCACTGACAGAATCAAATGGAGATTTTGAGGCTGCAGTCGATATCCTACGCAAAGCCGGCCAGAAAGTAGCTGCAAAACGTGCAGAAAATGCCACCAACGAAGGTGTAGTATTAATCGCTCAGAATGATGATCTTTCAAATGCAAAATTAATTGCATTAGCTTGCGAGACAGAACCAGTAGCGAAAGTGGAAGATTTCAATAACCTAGCAAAAAATATTTTAGATGCTTCAGTAAAATCTGATGCTCAATCAATGGATGAATTATTGGCAAATCCTTTAGCAGATGGACGTACAGTAAACGATCATATCATTGATTTAACAGGAAAAATTGGGGAGAAAATCACCCTGACTGCCTTCGAAAATATCAATGCAGAAAAAGTAATAACTTATATTCACTCTAACAATAAAATCGGTGTTCTTGTAGCGTTCTCGAATGTACAAGGTGCTGATGTAGTTGAAACAGGAAGAGATATTGCTATGCAAATCACTGCCATGAAGCCAGTAGCTTTAGATAAAGACGGCGTAGATGCTGCAACTATTGAAAGAGAAATTGAAGTTGGAAAAGAACAAGCACGTGCAGAAGGAAAGCCAGAAGCAATGCTTGAGAAGATTGCTATCGGTAAATTAGAGAAATTCTACAAGGAATCAACTCTTTTAAACCAACAATTTGTCAAAGACTCTTCTATCAATGTAAGACAATTATTAGAGAATACTCAGAAAGGGTTAACTATTAGTTCTTTTAAAAGAATTTCTCTCGTTTAATTAGTCATTAGATTTGTAGAATATTGGCGACAGCCGCGCTAAATCGGAGAATCCGAGTAATTAATTACTTGGTTCTCCGATTTTTTTTTGGAATATTTTCCTAACTTTATATTTAACAGTTTTTCTTTAATTTATTCCATACGTGAAAAAAATAATTGTCCTAGGCGGTGGTGAAAGTGGTGTAGGCGCCGCATTATTGGCAAAATCCAAAGGCTTTGAAACCTTTTTATCAGATGCCGGCTCACTCTCCCCTTTTTACAAAGAAAAATTAGAGAAAAATACGATTCAATTTGAGGAAAATAAACACTCAGAGGAAAAAATTCTCCAAGCCGATAAAATAATCATTAGCCCCGGTATTCCTGAATCAAATCCCCTTGTTCAAAAAATTATTCAACGCAATATTCCAATCGTTTCAGAAATTGAATTTGCCGCAGAATTCACTCAATCAAGAATCATTGCAATTACGGGTTCAAATGGCAAAACAACGACTTCTCTTTTGGTTTTTCACTTACTAAAACAAGCAGGTTTGAATGTTGCTCTCGGAGGAAATATCGGTTATAGTTTTGCAGAATTGGTCTTGGAAAATCAATTTGACTATTATGTTCTGGAAGTTTCAAGTTTCCAATTAGATAGATGCTTTAAATTTAAACCACATATAGCCATCCTGACAAATATTACTCCCGATCATCTGGATCGTTATGATTACGAATTTGACAATTATATTCAGGCGAAATTTCGCCTATTTCAAAGTCAAACCAAAGAAGATCTCGCAATCCTTTGGAAAGAAGATCCAATAAGTTCTCCCTATTTTAAGGAAATTGCATCCCATATCCTCTATTTTAGTAGTCAAGATCCTGCTCAAGCAGCCTATATACAAGAAGAATATATTCTAGTTGGGGATTGTACCATTCCCCATCAAATTTTTCCAATTAAAGGTCCACATAACGCAAAAAATATGGCAGCTGCAGTGATAGCAGCCAAAAATTGCGGGCTTTCCTATCAAGAAATTTTGGATTATCTACCAAGTTTCAAAAATGATCCCCATCGTTTAGAGTTTTGTGGGAAATGGATGGGAATTGATTTTATCAATGATTCAAAGGCAACAAATACAGATTCTGTCTTTTATGCTTTGAATAGCTTCAAAAAAAATATAATTTTAATAATTGGTGGAATAGACAAAGGAAATAATTATGATAAAATTGACTCTTTGGTTAGAGAACGGGTCAAGTCATTGGTTTTTCTAGGAAAGAATAATCAAAAACTCCTCGATTATTATAAAAACCATCCAATCCCCTATTTTTCTACTGACTCATTGGAAGAGGCATTTGAAAAAATAAAATCTTTCGCAGAAAATGGGGATACCGTTTTATTATCACCAGCCTGTGCCAGTTTTGATCTTTTTAAAAATTACCAAGATAGAGGAAACCAATTTAAAAAACTCGTTGATGAATTAATTCATGGAAAGCAAATTTAATGATATTAGAAAAACTTATTTCAAAGGTGATTACCAAATCTGGTTAATCGTCATTATTTTAAATTGCGTAGGACTCGTTGTCCAATTTTCAGCGAAAGGTCGAATGGTCATGGATAGCGCCTTTGATCCAATTGCCGGTTTTGCAAAGACCTTTGTTATTTGGATCATTTCTTTTTTCATTATTTCCTGGTTTTCAAAATCAAATTATTTAAAACTCGGCAGGCTTTCCCATTTGGCCCTTTTGGTCTCTTGGGTATTGATTCTCCTGGCTTATTTATTCGGATCTGCGAAAGGAGGAGCCAGCCGTTGGATTGAAATTGGCCCTATTTCATTTATGCCATCAGATATGGCAAAATTGGCGCTGACAGCCTCCTTGGCAAGGGATTTTTCCTCTAGACAAACCTCAGATTTAAAGGTATACGACCTACCTTATTTTATTCAAATGCTCCTAAAAATTGGAATAACCTGCTTTCTAATCATGCTTTCCAATTTTTCCACCTCTATCCTGGTACTTTTATCCAGTTTAGTTTTGATGTATTTTGGACGAGTTCCTTATTCTCAAATAGCTAAAATTATTGGAGGCTTTATTATTTTAGGAAGTGCCGTGGTATTTTTAGGTATCGGACAAAGAGCACAGACGGTAAAATCAAGGATTATTAATTTCGTGGAACGTTCAGGGGACCAACAAGTCAGCCTAGATCAGAAAATTGGCGAAGATTACCAAATCTATCGGTCTCTCTTTGCCATTTCAACAGGTGGTATTAGTCCAAAAGGCCCTGGAAAAAGTCAACAACGCTACTTTCTTTCTCAGGCTGAATCTGATTTTATTTTTGCCATCATTATTGAGGAATATGGCTGGGTATTCGGAGGCATTTGCCTACCCGTTGTCTTCCTCTGGTTCCTCTACCGAGGAGCCCGGTCCGTTCAATATGCCTCAAAACCATTTGGCGGACTCCTCGCAGCAGGCTTAACCTCTTCTATTGTCTTTCAAGCTTTTGTAAATATGTTTGTATCAGTCGATGCTGGCCCAGTAACCGGACAACCCATGCCCTTAATTTCTGCTGGGGGAACTTCCCTTTTATTTACAGCCATCTCCATCGGCCTGATTCTTTCGGTTTCAGAGGATAAAAATAAATTTGAATTAAACGAAGATAAATCCTAATACCTTGAGTTTAGATAAAGTAATTATAACAGCAGGTGGCACAGGGGGACATATCTACCCAGCCATTGCTATTGCAGATTCCTTAAAAAGGAAAAATCCTGCTATGGAAATTCTTTTTGTTGGAGCTGAAGGAAAAATGGAAATAGAAAAAGTACCCAAAGCAGGTTTTGATATCATCGGACTACCCATTGCAGGAATCAATCGATCGCATTTTTGGAAAAATATCCTTCTACCCCTAAAGCTTTTGAAAAGTATCTTAATGGCTTATAAAATCATTCGAGATTTTCAACCAAATACGATTATTGGTTTTGGAGGCTATGCCTCAGGGCCCATTCTCCTATTAGCGAAATCTAAAAGAATCCCTTATTTTATCCAAGAACAAAATTCTTTTGCAGGATTGACCAATAAACTAGTCGCAAAAAATGCTCTAAAAATATTTGTGGCCTATCCGAATATGGATAAATTTTTTCCAAAAGAAAAGATTATCTGGACAGGCAACCCGGTCAGGCAAGAATTAATTGAAAATAAACATTCAAAAGAAGCTGCATTAAATCATTTCGGTCTCAAAAATAATAAAACAACCCTCTTAATTATCGGTGGAAGCCAGGGAGCTAGATCCATTAATCAAAGCATTGCTCAGGGTCTCGCTCTTTTAGACAAAAATTCTGTCCAACTTATTTGGCAAACCGGTATTTCCTTTGAAAAAGAAGCTCAAATTTTATTAAAGAATCAAAAAGAATTAGAGCATTATTGCGCAGCCTTTATTTATGAAATGGATCAAGCCTATTCGGCTGCAGATATTATCCTATCACGGGCAGGAGCACTTTCCGTATCTGAAATTTGCCTATCGGCAAAACCTAGTATATTAATCCCTTTCCCAAATGCTGCAGAGGATCATCAAACTGAAAATGCAAAAGTCTTAGAAAAGGCTAAGGCAGCTATTTTAATACCCGATAATCAAGCGCAATCAAAACTAATCCCCCAACTATTGGATCTGATGCAAAAACCAGAAGAACAATTAAATATGGGAAAACAAGCATTGAGTCTTGCAAAACCGAATTCCACTCAAGATATTTGTGAGGCAATTTTAACTAATTTCAACTAAATGGCACCCGAAATCTCGCTTCATAATTTAAAATCAGTCTATTTTTTAGGAATTGGAGGTATTGGCATGTCGGCCTTGGCAAGATGGTTTTTATTCAATGGAAAAATTGTTAGAGGTTATGATAAAACCCCAACCCAATTAACCAATTCTTTGGAAAAAGAAGGTATGATTATTCATTTCAAGGATGGTATTGACAATATTCCTTATGAGATTTTAGAATCTCCAAAGGAACACCTTATCATTTATACCCCAGCCATTCCAAAAGAACATATTGAAAAAAATTATTTCATCGAAAAAGAAATTCCTATTTATAAAAGATCAGAAATTCTAGGTTGGATTACAAAAGAAATACCCACTATCGCGATTGGAGGTACCCATGGCAAAACCTCAACTTCCTCCATGCTAACCCATATTTTAAAAAATGCAGGAAAAAATGTCACCGCTTTTTTAGGAGGAATCACACAAAATTACGGTTCCAATTTTATCGCAAATGAATCTCCTGAAAATATGATTGCCGTGGTGGAAGCAGATGAATACGACCGATCTTTTTTAAGACTCTTTCCTAAACATATTGGTATTCTTTCTACCGATGCTGACCACCTTGATATTTATGGGAAAGAAGAAGAGGTAAAGAAATCATTTCAAGATTTTGTTCATAATATTCAAGAAGAAGGCCTATTGGCTTATAAAGAAGGATTAGAACTTAATTATGCCGGAGAAAAAAGAAGCTTTGGGATTGATAAAGGCGACCACCGTGCCGAAAATATTCGAATTAAAGACCATAGAATGGTCTATGATTGGGTTTTCCCCGAAGGCAGAGTCAATGAAATTAGGATTCAAAATCCGGGTTACCATAATATTGAAAATGCTTTGGCAGCTAGTATATTAGCACTTACCCAAGGGTTAAAACCCGAAAGTATCAAAAATGGAATTGAAACCTTTAGAGGAGTTAAACGACGATTTGAATACATTCTTGAAAAAGAAGAAATGGTCTATATTGATGATTATGCTCACCACCCTACCGAAATCGAAGCGATCATCCGTTCAATAAAAAGTCTTTATCCAGGTAAAAAACTGACAACCGTTTTTCAACCTCATTTATTTTCCCGAACAAAAGATTTTGCAGAAGGCTTTGCTAATAGTTTATCTCTTTCAGATGAACTATATTTGTTGGAAATATATCCTGCGAGAGAATTGCCCATCCCTGGCATTCATTCTCAATGGCTATTTGAAAAAATTCATTTAAAAAATAAATTTTTAATTGAAAAAGAACAGTTAATTGGGCAATTAAAATCTACTAAACCAACCTTATTATTAACTATTGGGGCTGGAGATATTGATACATTGGTAGAACCAATACGAAAAGAATTTAGTTAAATGAAACTTAAAAATAAGTCTCTTATAACCAAAATTATTGGCATCATAGTCTTATTATCCCTATGGGTATCAGCCATTGTTTATGCTGAAATCAAACACCATGATATCACCGTAAGAAAAATTATTATTAATCAAATTGCCGAATATGAAAAACCCATGTTGGCTAAAAAAGATATTGAAACCGTAATCAATGGTAATGGATCCTTGTATTTAATTGGAAAACCTATTCGACAATTAAAGCTGAATTCCATCGAAAAAAGAGTAGAAGAAATCCCTTTTGTACGCAATTGTGAAGCTCATTATGATTTAAATGGAACCCTTTATTGCAACGTAAAAGAATTTAATCCATTAGCAAGAATTTTATGGACGACCTCCCTTGGAAAACCCCAAAAAGACCAATATATCACTTCTGAAGGAGACCTTTTAAATGTTTCCGAACTATATACCCCCAGAGTTTTGGTAGTAACAGGTGGCTTTTTCAATGATAAAATCAAAGATTTTAAATCAAAAAAACTCATGAATTATGTTGACCTTTTCAAATTCATTGATGAAAATGAATTTTGGAAATCTCAAATATCAGAATTAATCATTCATCGAGACAGCTCCATCACCATGATACCAACCATGGGTTCAACAAAAATTGAATTTGGAAAACCAATGAATATTGAGAATAAATTTAAAAAATTATCCGTTTTTTACACTCGAATTATCCCGGCTGAAGGATGGAATAAATATTCAGTAGTAAAACTTCGTTTTAAAAATCAGCTCGTCTGTGAATAAATTTTGCTTTGCTATTTTTAATCTGATTCAAAATCTTTAAATTTAAAATTAAAAAAATAAATATGAAAGACGGGTACGTCATTGGTTTAGATCTAGGTAGTTCAAGTATTAAAGCCGTTTTAGCCAAATCCATTTCAGATGGAAACATTGAAATAATTGGTTCTGAAATTTTAGAAAATTCAGATCAAATATTATCCGGTGAAATTTATAATGTGAATAAAACGGTTCATTCAATAACTGAAATCATTCGAAGACTTAGCCATGATTTAGCTATCAATAATTCCGACCTTCATATTTCGACCAATATCACTGGTCAACATATTCAATTCCATTTCTTTGATTATAATCAGGATAGAATCAATCCAAGACAACCCATCTCCGATGTGGAAATTTTTGAATTATTAAAAAAAGCCAAAGAAGAATGGGATGATAAAGAAAATCCTATTTTACATCAATTATCGATTTCTTTTAAGGTAGATAATAATCCTGAAACAAATGAACCTGTGGGTTTAATAGGTTCAAAAATATCTGCTAAAATCCTCTTTATCGTTTGTAATCAAGAAAAATTGGATATTCTAAAAGATACAATTCAATCGATCAAAGATTTCAATTTTAAATTTAAACGGATTTCCTTTGGAGCCATCGGCAGTGGAATTGGTGTTCTTTCGGAAGAAGAAAAAAAAGAAGGAGTCATTTTATTGGATTTAGGAAGTGGTCTTACGGAGATATCCATGTATCATAAAGGCCAATTAAAACATGCAAAAGTTGTTAATTGGGGAGGAAATCGGATTTCGGAAGATATATCAACAGGTTTAAATATTTCCTACGGACATGCGGAAACCATCAAAATCAAATTCGGTTCGGCCCTGAGTAGAGAGGTTGATTATAATGAGGTGATCATGGTACCTGGGATTGCTGGAAGAGCCCCTCACCCAGTATCTGCTAGAAATTTAGCCATCATTATTGAAGAACGAATA
>CAZXZK010000078.1:0-9070 GCA_964645295.1 uncultured Cytophagales bacterium
ATCCAAACCAGCACCGTAGTTTTCATTAACCTCCCATTTTAAATTAGGATTTGGATTCGATTGAATCACATAAGCAGGTAAGAAATCACCAACAGAACCATCAAAATAAGATCCTGAAGCACCATAGAATGATTTTGACAATAAGGGAGCAATTCCCTCCGAATTACCTGTTCTACCCCAGTTAACACGTAACTTTAAATTATCAAAGCTAGATCCTTGCATAAAGCTTTCATCTGAAATATTCCAACCTACCGAAACTGATGGGAATAATCCCCATTTATTATTGTCTCCGAATTTTGTTGAACCATCACGACGAATATTCACCGTAGCAAAGTATTTGTCTTGTAAGGTATAGGTCGCTCGTCCAATAAAGGAAACTAATTTATACTGATTTTTACTAGACCCAATTAAATTTGGATTTGCGCGAATACCTAAACCAGCACCTAAATTATTGGATTCAAAAAGGTCTGTTAAAAAGTCATTATTTCCTGCAAAAAATCCTGAATTAACCACATCTTGGTAGGTATAACCTCCTAATAGAGTGAATCGAGAATCATCTCCTAATTCTTTCGCATAATTTAAGGTTACTTCTAACAATTTATCCAAGGTATTAAATGCTCCTCTTGCAGCTGCATTTCCTCCTACAATATTCAATAGATTACCCGGAATACGTTTAGCATAAAGCGAAGAATCGGATGTTTGTGTTCTCAAAGTTCCAGAAACATTGAATAATAAATCTGGAAGAATTTTATAGCCTACCTGGGAATTAAATAAGAAATCTATCCTGTTAGCCTTATTGGTTCTATTTTCAAAATAGGCTAATGGATTAAAATTAGAGAATGTACCAGGAATTTGATAATAGGAACCGTCTGCATTAAAAACTGGATCCGTCGGTCTCATGTTCATGGCAAAACCAATGGCCCTTTGATCTGGATAAGAACCTGTGGTATTTTGCGCTGAAACACTGAATTTGGTAATTAATTTATCTTCCATAGACTTGGCATCAAAATTTAAACGACCATTCCATCTTGTTTTGGAAGAACCAATTAAAGTACCTGTTTGCTCTAAATAACCAACCGAAGCTCTAAAAGAAGATTTTTCTGAACCACCTGAAACGGCTAAATTATGGTTTTGAGAAAAACCATCACGCGTAATTACATCTAACCAATTAGTATTTGCTCCGTTATCATCTAGGCTTAGACCATATTTGGATGAAGCTTGTCTGAATTCAGAAGCATTTAATAAGTCTGGACGTCTTGAAATTTGCTCAACACCAAAAACTCCTGAATAGTCTACAGTAGGTATACCAGACTTACCACGCTTGGTATTGATAATAATTACTCCATTTGCCGCTCTAGCACCGTAAATGGCTGCTGCAGAAGCATCACGTAATACATCCATGGATGCAATATCCTGTGGAGCAATATTCTCGATAGGCACACCAATTACACCATCCACCACATATAAAGGAGTTGATGAAGCATTTAAAGAACCCGTACCTCTTAAACGGACAGTAGGTACTGCATTCGGGTCTCCTGATGCTTGCGTAATAACCAAACCAGCTACTTTACCTTGAGCAGCCGCTAATGGATTGGTTACAACTCCAGTAACAAATTCCCTTTCTCCTAAACTCGTTACAGTACCAGAAACTTCTTTTCTTTTTTGAGTACCATAACCAACCACCACAACATCTTGCAACTGTGTATTATCTTGTTCTAAGATAATATTCATCACAGAAGCATTTACTGTCATCGTTTGGGTATTGTAACCAACAAAAGAAAAAACAAGAGACTGACCATTATCCGCTTGAATGCGATAGTTTCCGTCTACATCCGTAGTCACCCCCCTAGAGGTTCCTTGTACGGCAATTGAAACGCCTGGTAGTCCAGAACCATCTGTGGCATCTGTAACCTTCCCAGTCACCATGTTCTGTGCAAATCCTGCAACCGAACTAAGCAAAACAATTAACAAAGTGTAAAAAAATAATTTAAATTCTTTTTTACTTTGAACATAGGAATGAATCCCTTGGTAAATTTGAATCATAAACCTTATAAATTAGTGGTTAAAAAATTGACACAAAATAAAGGAGAATTTTTCAATAAAAAAAATAATTATTCCCAATAAAAATTAAACTTTTTCAACAAATTGGATTATTTAAATAGTTAGGAAATATTTTAGCACAGTATAGTACTGAAGTGAAAATAAGCCGATTATACCTAATTATTACCTAAAAAAATGGAGGTTTGCACCTCCATTTAATTTAATAAATAATTGTACAATTTTTATTTGATAATTTTTCTAAAAATCTGCATATTTTCATTATTTCTGGCAATTAAATACAATCTTCCCATAGTTGTAGTTAAAATTTCAATATCTCTAACCTCACCATCCATTAAAAAACCGGTTTCTGTTGCTAATTCAGATTTAAAATTCCCCTTACCATCGTTAATCAATGTTATCCCAAAAAAAGAATCATACCTTGATTGATACATGGATGGTCCGTAGAAATTTCCCCCTAAAATAATATCTAAATCTCCATCATTATCTAAATCTTCCGTTATCATTTTCATCACCTTGGAAGTCTGAGCCAATAATGGCATAGGCCTCCCTTTAAATCCATTATTCCCCTGATTCTCGAAATACATCGTTTGGAAATTATTGACAGTTTTAATTTGTGCCCCTTCTAATTCTCCTTTATCAAATAATTCATCTAGTGATTTTCCAGCAAATTCCTTATAATAACTGAATTTTTTATTAATTATTCCGGGCAATTGTTTTCCCAATTCATCCTTATTATTGATAGGATAATATTTTCCCTTTCTGCTATACCCGATAATATGATCATCCTGGGTATTCCCATCCACGTCCTTTAACCACATTTTCAGACTTCCATTTTCTTCCCTTAATAATTTAGTGTTAGTCCCAAGATTTCCCACAACAAAATCTAAATCTCCATCTCCATCAAAATCTTCAGCCACCAAACCATTCCAAAAGCCAAATTCCTTCAATAATTCATTTTCTACTAAGGTAAATTTTCCCGAATTATTCTCAAATAAACTTGGCGACATCCAATCTCCTACCACCAACAAGTCCTTGTCTTTATCTCCATCAAAATCTGCCCAAATCGCATCAGTCACCATTCCAATCCTCTCCAACTCAGGAGCTATATCCTTGGTAAGATCCTTAAACTTCCCTTTTCCATCATTTTCTAATAAATACGACCGGGGATCCAAACCATAATGATAAGCACGAACTCTCCCCCCTACAAATAAATCCAAATCTCCATCCTGATCAAAATCCATGGCCTTTACCACGGATTTATTCTCAAACATTTCGGGTAAGGCATTCAAATCTCTATAGAACTTTCCAGTTCCATCGTTTATATAAAGTCTGTCAAATTGCTGAGGCATATTATCAAAAAATTCATTTCCTCCACTAACAACATATAAATCTAAATCTTGATCATTATCGGCATCAAAAAATAAGGCGTCCACATCCTCATACACAGAATCTGCGTGCATAAATGCTTGGTCAAATTCTTTCAATCCAGCTATGGTTTGTATGAATAATTTACCTGGCTGATGTTTTGCGCCTCCAATATAAAAATCCTCTTTACCATCTCCGTTGATATCCCCTATGGCGATTTTTGGCCCTTCGGTTGAAACTTTAAATGGAATCAATGATTCTCTATTAAAGTCAAAATAAACATTTTCTTCATGCTTATAAGGAATGGAAATATTATCGGTGATATCCTCATAAATTGGGACCATACGGCGATTCAATTGATCAAAGTCGGCCTCTTGGTCGGCTTCACGCTCTTTGATAATGAGCTCCTGATTGATTTCAGGATTTTGAATTACCTGCATTTTATTGGATGGCCAAATAATTCTAAGGATATTTACAAGTGAATCTTGGCCTATTCCAAAAATCAATTTTTGATCTACTGAGCTTAAAAAACCCCGGGTAGACATGAGCTCTTGAAATTGCATTCCTGATTTTGTTTCAAGATAAACTTTAACACCGATTCCAAATTTATTGGCTTTTTCCCCTTCAAATTTTAATTTTAAATAATTAGGTTGAGAAATTTCTTGGGTATTATTCCTGAATATTCCAGCCACCTCATCGATATTATTCACCACTAAATCTAAATCACCATCGTTATCTAAATCGGCATAAGAAGAACCGTTTGAAATTGTTTTGGCTTTAAATCCAACTATTTCAGATTTATCTTCAAATTTTAAACTCTTTGTTCCTTTAAAAAAATAATTATGCCATCGACCTTCTGGCATTTTATCTAATGCTTCTTGTTCGAGTGCTTTTGAAATTGGTAAACCATAATGTAAGGAATCGGAAACCACAAATTTTAAATAATCTAAGTCGTTGGGTCTTCTTTTAATTCCATTGGTAATAAATATATCTTTTATTCCATCTTGATCAAAATCAGTCATTAAAGTAGACCAAGACCAATCTGTTGCTGAAACCCCGGAGGAAGAGGCAACATCCGAAAATTTTTCACCGGATAAATTAATCTGTAAGGTATTTCGAGAATATTGGTTAAAATAACCGAACTGTAATTTATACAAATAAATATCTAAAGCATCTTCGCCAACGGAGGATTTCTCAATGGTTTCATCTTCTGGAAACATGTCTAAGGTCATGATATCTTGAAATCCATCATTATTAATATCAGCAATATCATTGCCCATGGAATACCGACTCAAATGCTTAAAATGTTTTTTAACTTCTTCTTTAAAGGTGCCGTCACCTTGATTGACATAATAATAATCATCTTCATGAAAATCATTACTAACGAAAATATCATCCCAACCATCTGAATTCAAGTCCCCAATAGAAATACCTAAGCCATAACCCATGGCAGCTTGGTAAATCCCTGCCTCTTTGGAAACATCAGTAAATATTCCTCCATCATTTCGCATCAAATAATCTCCTGCTTCATTATCTTTTAAACTTCGGGTATTTACTCGATCATAGGAACGGGTATTATGGACGGCATGATTTAATAAATAACAATCTAAATCTCCATCCCTATCATAATCAAAAAAAGCAGCTTGTGTGGCAAATCCGGTAAAATCCAACCGATAATCAGCCGCTTTTTCTGTAAATGTTAAATCCCCATTGTTTATATATAATTCATTAGCACCTTCTAGTCCGTGGTAATTTGCAACGGCAGAAATGTAAATATCTAATAGGCCATCTCCATTAATATCTGCCATGGTAGAGCCGGTCTGCCAATCGGCATAACCTTCAATTCCTGCTGATTCAGAGATATCTTGAAATTGAAAACTTCCTTTATTGAGATAAAGTTTATTTTTCCCCTGATTAGAAACAAAAAATACATCTACCAGTCCATCATTATTAATATCTCCCGTAGAAACCCCTCCCCCATTGTAGAAATAAAGATAATCTAAGATATTAAACTCCTTGGTTTCTAAAATATCATTTCTAAAATCTATTCCTGTATTGACAGCCTCTAGCTGAGTAAATAAGGCTGGTTCTTTTGGGCCAGAACAATTCAAAAATATCAGAATGGAAAATAGATTTAATACAATTAATTTTTTCATAATGGTTAATTAATTTTTACTACTTAATTTTAATTATTTCTGCCGAATCATTATTCTTTAGTAAAAAGATAAATTCTCCTTTTGAATTAGAAATAAAGGCTGAATGCCTAATTTGACCTTTTACTAATATTCCTGACTTCTTATTTGAGATGAATTCAAATTGATTCTTTCCTAATCCTTTTAAAAGGATTCCATAGTTTCCATCTAATTTTCCAAATTCGGGTAGAAAATCGAAGAAATTACCAAAAAGGAGAATATCTGGCTTCCCATCTTGGTCAATATCTCTGACCAAACTAGTATGCACAGAGGATAATTGCACTTGATAGGGGAGCTTTTTTGAATGAAAATTTCCCTTCCCATCATTTTCAAATAGGCAAGTTTTATCTTCCACTATTTGCTTGGTAATCATCCCTTTCAACTGATCTTGAGAAAAAAGCTGTTGAGTCTTTTTGGAGGCGAAGTCTTTATATTTTAAAAATTTGGTTTGAATACTGGGTATGGCCTTTGCCAATTCATTTTTTAAAACCATTGGATAGGATTCCCCATCTTCAGTTAAACAAGAAATAATTTGCTCAATAGACCCATTTTGATCAAAATCATTTACTTCAAGGATTGCTGGAAATTCAGGTGAGCAAACTATTTTAGAATTCTGGCCAATATTCCCGGCAATAAAATCTAGGTCACCATCGGCATCGGTATCGGCTATTTGGATGGATTTCCATAAACCCGAACTTCGCTCTATTTCAATGGATTTGAATTTTTTTCCCTTTTCATTGTGGTAAATTCGAATAGGCCCCCAATCCTGTACGATAATCAAATCATCCCAGCCGTCTCCATCGATATCTCCAAATTGAGCATCCGTTACCATTCCCAGACTTTCAATATCTTCTAAATAACGCTTAGAATAATTAACAAATTCTCCTCGACCATTATTTACCATTAAATTTGACCGCGGGTCTAGTCCATATTTTCCTGGAATCATCCGAGAACCAATGAATAAATCCATATCTCCATCATGATCAAAATCACTAACCGTAATAGAAGAACCAAAATCATTTAGGCTAGGAAGCCCAATAGAATACCGAAAATTCCCTTTCCCATCATTCAGATAAAGTTCATCAGCTAATGCTGGGTCTTTATCCTCAAACTCATTCCCCCCCGTAACTATTATTAAATCCAAATCTTTATCCTGATCTACATCTACTAAAACCGCATCAATTGCTTCAGATTTAGGATTGAATTTGGTAAATGGTTTGGGGTTGTAGGTACCATTCGAATTTTGTATAAAGATCTTGTTTTCATAACCTGAGGCCCCTGCTAGGAATAAGTCCTCTTTTCCGTCTCCATTGATATCTCCAATGGCTAAGGCTGGGCCTTGGGTTGAAAATTTTTGTTTAATTAAAACATCTCGATCATAATCCATAAATTCATTTTCCTTATGGGAATAAGAAAGCAAACCTGATACCGGTTCAAAATAAGTAGAAGGGCTATCTTCTTTTAAATAGGTATATGGTTCCTTGGCCTCCTGAATATTTAAAGATAAAATTTGATCTGATGGAGGATTTTTTATCAGTTGCGATTGTAGATTTGGCCAAATGATACGAATAGAATCAATTTTTGGATTTTGCCCTAGCCCAAAAACCAAGGAAAGATCAGAAGAAGACTGGAAGCCTCGATTTGGCATTTGGTGCAATACCTGGGTATTTTTTCCTTGGAAAAGGATGATTTTTGCACCTACTCCAAAACGATTAAAACCCTCTCCAACTAAATTTATTTTTAAATAATGCGTTTTAAATTTTTCATTACTTAAATTTTTATAAATAGAGACCGGGTGATTTTGATTATTGACGACCAAATCCAAATCTCCATCATTATCTAAATCTCCATAAGCGGAACCGTTAGAAAAACCTGGCCCCTCCAAACCCCAGTCCTTTCCTTTATTCGAAAATTTTAACGCACCTTCATTTTTATAAGCATAATTTGGAATAGGATCCGAACTCATTTTATCAGTAAACTCTTTATAATCAAATTTTTTCCCCTCAAGCATGGCTTGCATAGTATTTCTATCGCCTAGATACTGAACAAAATCTTGATCGGTCAAATTCTTCAAAATTCCATTTGCGACGAAAAGGTCCTTGTTCCCATCGTTATCCATATCAAAAATTAATGCGCCCCAAGACCAATCTGTAGCATGGACTCCAGAAAACTGTCCTATTTCTGTAAAGGTATCATCCCCGTTATTTAAATGAAGATTATTCCTCATGTATTGATTCCAAAAACCTCTCGCCTCTTTTAATCGGACTAAATTATGACCTTCAAAAACGGAAGTCGTTTTTAGTCGATAATCATTCCCAGGAAGCATATCCGTTACGAATATATCCAGATTACCATCATTGTTGATATCGGCAATATCAGCTCCCATAGAAGAAAGAGAAATATGAGGCATTTGTTTTTCTAAATCTTCTTTAAATGTGCCATTTTTTTGATTAATGTATAAATAATCGCGTTCGTAAAAATCATTGGAAATATAAATATCTTGCCAACCATCATTATTGACATCACCAATAGTAATTCCCAAACCAAAACCAATAAGAGAGCCATAAATACCGGCCTTTTCAGATACATCTTCAAAGACTAATTTTCCTGTTTCTGCTATTTGATTTTGAAAAAATTTATCCCCTCCAAGGGCATCCCTATTTTCCCGAATATTCGTATAACCAAGACGATCAATCGGAGTAAATGAATTATTTAATAAATACATGTCCAGATCACCATCATTATCATAATCGAAAAAAGCGGCATGAGTAGACAGGCCCCCATCTAATAAACCTACCTCCTTGGCAATATTTTTAAAGCTTGGTATTCCATCTTTTATTCCCTGATTCAAAAAAAGTTGATTTCCTCGATCATCTCTTGAACCAGAATTACAAACATAAATATCTAATAGCCCATCTCCATTAACATCTGCAAAAGTCACTCCGGTGGACCAAAATTTATTATCTTGGATCCCAGACTGACGGGATATATCCAAAAATTTAAAATCTCCTTGGTTTAGGTATAATTTATTTTCTTCAAAATTTGAGCTTAAGAAAATATCTGCCAATCCATCGTTATTGATATCTCCAATAGCTACACCACCCCCATTATAAAAATTTCGATAATTGAAAATATTAAATTCTTTCTTTTCTAAACTACGATTGATAAAATCTATTCCAGAATCTTTGGAGGAAATTTCTAAAAATAAAGGGTCCTTTTTTTTAGTACAAGAGAAAAAAAGAACGGATAAAAGCAAAAATTTTAGTGGTTTTTTCATTTTCAAATTATTGAAAAAAAATTAGGGTCAGAATTGAACCTTCAAATTAAACAAAAAGGTAGCGAAATCACTACCTTTTTGTAAAAATATACTTTTTGATGCCCGAGGGCAAAGAATTAATAACCCGGATTCTGAACCAAGTTTGGATTTGCATCTAAACGAGGTTGTGGAATAG
>CAZXZK010000079.1:0-8846 GCA_964645295.1 uncultured Cytophagales bacterium
TTATTTAAAAATTATAGTAAATTGACCTATTATGCAGTCAACAAAATGAAAAAACGCCTCCCTTTTCACTCTTCCCTCTTCCTTCTTCTCCTACTCTTAAATTTCCACAGTTTTTCCCAAGAATTTACCCATGCAGATAGCCTGAGAGGCGGATTGCCCTTTGAACGAACCTGCTTTGATGTAGTCCATTATGGCATCAGCACCAAAATTCATCCCAAAACAAAAACCATCGAAGGAAATACAACCATTCGATTTAAGGTCATTAAATCCACCCAAAAAATCCAATTAGACCTATTCCAAAATCTCGAAATTCACTCTATCATCCTGGAGGGAAAATCCCTGAATTATTCACGAGATGGAAATGCCTTCCTCGTGAATTTTCCAAAAATATTAAAAGAAAATAGCCTAAACGAACTGACAATCTCCTATTCCGGAAAACCAAGAGCAGCCGTTCGTCCGCCCTGGGATGGAGGCTTTTCCTGGACAAAAGACCAAAACGGAAAAGATTGGATCACCCTTTCCTGCGAAGGCCTAGGTGCCTCCGTTTGGTGGCCTTGTAAAGACCATCCGTCCGACGAACCCGATTCAGTCAATATTCAATTGATCGTCCCAAAAGATTTAATGGCCGTTTCAAACGGAAATCTCATCGATAAAAAAGCCGAAGGAGATTTCATCAATTACCACTGGAAAGTCTCCTACCCCATTAACCTCTATAATATCACCCTGAATATCGCCGATTATCGGCATTGGTCGGAAAAACTTCTACAATACAATGGCCAGGAATTAGCCCTAGATTATTATGTTTTACCCTATAACCTTGAAAAATCAAAATCCCATTTTCAGCAAGTAAGAGAAATGCTCTTGATTTTCGAGAAATATTTCGGCCCCTACCCCTTTCCAAAAGATGGCTATGCCATGGTGGAAACAGATTATTGGGGAATGGAACACCAAAGCGCCGTGGCTTATGGAAATCATTATTTGAATAATAATTTTGGCTTTGATTTTATTATCGTGCATGAATCTGCCCATGAATGGTTCGGAAATTCTATTTCCTGTACAGACCATGCCGATTTATGGATCCATGAAGCCTTTGGAACTTATGCAGAAATGGTTTATCTAGAAGAAAAAATGAATAAAGATTTCGCCCTGACCTATATGCAAACCAAAAAAAGAAGCATTCAGAATCGATATCCCATTGTTGGCCCAAAAGGGGTAAATTATCAAAATCCAGACTCAGACATGTATTTCAAAGGTTCTTGGTTTATTCATAGCCTACGAAATATCACCAATAATGATGCCTTGTGGTGGAAAACGATGAAAGATTTTTGTTTGAGTTTTTACCATAAAAATACCAATACCGAAGAGGTTTTAGGTTTTTTCGAAGAAAGATTAAAAATACCCGTTAAAGAATTAGCGAAAACCTATTTATTCACCACGAAAATCCCAACTTTGGTCTATTCAGTGGATAATGAAATCATGACCTACCATTGGGAAAATGTAGAGGGAGATTTTAAAATGGCAATCCCTTATTCAGATGAAATGACGAAAAAATCAGCCATTATGGTGAGTACCAAGCCACAAAGCATGCCAGTGAATGGTGTTCCGAAATTTCATGATGAGAATTATTTAATTCAAATTAAAAAAGACTGAAAATCTCAAAAAAAAACCTAATTTTGTAGATTAAGTCGCCCCTTAAAAACGGGGTGAAATTTTTAATTTACAAAAAACAAATTATGTCTAAAGCAAAATCAGGTGATAAGGTATTCGTACATTACACCGGAAAACACACATCAGGAGAGATATTTGATTCTTCAGCAGGAAGAGAACCATTGGAATTCGAATTAGGATCAGGAATGGTAATCAAAGGATTTGATGATGGAATTACAGGAATGGAAATTGGGGAAAAGAAAACAATCCTTATCCCGGCAAAAGAAGCATACGGAGAACATATCCCAGAAAATGTTGTTACCATGCCAAGATCCAATGTTCCAGAAAATATTGAAGTAGCAGTTGGAACCATGTTAAATATGCATAACGAAGGCGGACAAGTTATCCAAGTTCAGGTAACGGAATTATCGGACGAATCCATTACCCTAGACGCCAATCATCCATTAGCAGGAAAAGATTTAACATTTGATTTAGAATTGGTCTCTATTAATTAATTTTTATGAAATCCCTAAAAGATTTATTCCTAACCCACGGCATCATTTTACTTCTTTTTTTAGGGGTATCCTTTGCCATGACCTTCCCAATATTGAAAGGTAAAGTAATCAGACAAGGTGATTTAGTTCAAGCAGCAGGTGCAGCAAAATCGCTGAATGATTATAAAGAAGCAACAGGGAAAACCGTTTGGTGGACCAATTCCATGTTTTCTGGAATGCCAGCATTCATGATTTCGGGAAATTACCCTTATTCTGTTCCTCTGTATTTAGGACGGGCAATTAATTCCCTATTGCCCAACCCAACCATCTTAATCTTTCTGCAATTATTAGGAATATATCTTTTATTTTGGAGCATGAGCTCCCCGCCCATCATTGGTTTTATGGGCGCGGTGGCTTATGCTCTTTCTACTTATAATATAGCTGTCATTGGGGCAGGTCATTATTCCAAAGTATTGGCTCTAGCCTTTGCAGCAATCCTCATGGCCGGTTTCCTAACCGCCTACAAAAAAAATCTCTGGAAAGGTTTGATTCTTTTCACTTTTGGCATGGGATTAGAATTATTTTCGAACCACGTCCAAATTACCTATTATACCTTCCTGGTATTGGGAATATATTTTATTTATTTCCTTATCCAATACCTAAAAGAAAACCGCTTAAAAGAATTTATTAAAATTTCCGCCTTTTTATTGGTTTCACTCTTGGTTTCATTAGGCACCAATATGGAAAGACTTTGGAATAACTATTCCTATTCAAAAGAAACAATTCGTGGAAAATCCGAACTGAAAACTGAAAATTCAACCAAACAATCCAATGGTTTAGACAAAGATTATGCCTTTGCCTGGTCATTAGGATTCGATGAAACGCTGTCTTTGTTTATTCCAAATATTTTAGGCGGAGCCTCGCAAGGAGATTTGGGGGGTACAGATTCCCAAACCTTTAAAGTCATGCAAGAAATTGGGGTTCCTTATGAGGGGGCATTGAATTTTATTGAGCATGGCCCAACCTATTTTGGAGAACAAAGTTTTACCGCTGGGCCAGCTTATATGGGTTCTATTATCGTATTCCTCGCATTATTCTCCCTAATCTATTTAAAGAAAAATGAAAAATGGGTCTTATTGGCAAGCATCCTGCTTTTAGTTTCTATTTCATGGGGGAAATATTTCCCCTTGAATGATATTCTATTCGACTACTTCCCGCTCTTTAATAAATTTAGGTCGGTTACCATGACCTTAAACTTGGCTTCAATCCCTTTGTGCCTTTTGGCCATTTATGGAATCATGCAAGTCTTCAAGGAAAAACCAACATGGGGAGAGATTTCGAAAACCTTTTATATTGCCTATGGAATTTTGGCCGGTATATGTCTCTTATTGTGGTTTAGCCCAAATAGCTTCCTAGATTTCCAAGGAATGCAAGATAATAGTCCTTTGGTAGGAGATCCAAAAATCGACAATAGAATTTGGGAAGCCATCCGCCTAGACAGACAATCCATTGTTTCAAAAGATGCTATCAGAAGTTTTGGATTTATTTCAATAGCGGCCTTGAGTTTATTTCTATTTATAAAGGGAAAATTGAATAGTAAAATCCTTAAAATTGTTTTGGCGGTCTTGGTATTGATTGATATTTTCAGTGTTTCAAAAAGATATTTCGGTGAAGAATATTTTGTGGAAAAAACACAAGGAAATACCTTCGTTCCGATGTCTATGGCCAATCAACAAATTCTTCAAGATAAAAGCCATTATCGGGTCTTTGATGCTAGCACGAGTTTTATGAGCGATGCAACAACCTCCAATTTTCATCAATCCATTGGTGGTTATCATGCGGCTAAATTGAGAAGATACAATGAATTAATCTCGCTTAATTTTGATACCCAAACATCGCAAATTGGTATTTTAAATATGTTAAATACCAAGTATTTTATTGTACCAGATACGGCAGGAAATAAAATTGCCCAATTAAATCCATTTGCCTTGGGAAATGCCTGGACAGTCCAAGATTATCAAATAGCGGAAAATGCCAATCAAGTATTGGATTTAATGAAAGCAAATGATCCGTCAAAAACAGCGATTTTGGAAAAAAAGGAACTATCCTTGATTGGAAATATACCGGTGAGCTTGGGAACAGGAACAGTAAACCTGCTAGAAGATAATTTGGAAGAATTAAAATACGAATCGAATCTGGATCAAGCTTCCCTGGTAGTATTCTCTGAAATATATTATAAAGGAAATGAAGACTGGAAGGCCTATGTGGATGGAAAATATCAAGACCATTTTCACGTTAATTATGTTTTGAGAGGAATGATTCTTCCTTCAGGAAAACATGAAATACTATTTAAATTTGAACCGAAATCAGTTCTAATTGGAGAGAAAATAGATGGCATTGCTTCTATTTTCTGGATATTCCTACTGGCTTTTGGTTTTATACAAATTAAAAAAGAAAATAAACAATGATTCAATCTATGACAGGCTTTGGAAAATCTAATTTCGAAGCCGAAAATTTTCAAATAAAAATTGAAATCAAGAGCCTAAACTCGAAATTTTCCGATATTTATTGTAAGATTCCTAGGTTTTTATTCTCCAAAGAAATAGAATTTAGAAATATCTTAACCAAAAATTTAGAAAGAGGAAAAATTGAAATGTTGCTGACCATCAACTATCATAAATCCGCCGATGAATTAATTGATTTTAAGGAAGATCTAGCGGTTGAGTCTTTTTTTAAAATTAAAAAAATAAAAGAAAGATTAGGCCTAGAATTTGATGATTCGTCGATTTTTATAAAAGCCCTGGAAAGCTCAAAAATTTCATCAGATGAAAATCAAATTGATTTCGACAGTATTATTGAAAAAATCTATCCCCAAATTCTTAAAAATATTGATTTAGCCATTCAAGAAGCCATTGCATTTAGAAAAAGAGAGGGACAAACTTTAGCCATTAAATTAGAGGAATATATCTCGAATATTTTTTCTAGTTTAAAGAAAATTGAACAAATTGAAAAAGAGCGAATCCCCTATATTAAAGATCGTTTAAAAAATTCCTTAAGTGATTTAATGAGCAAGGATGAATATGACAATAACCGATTTGAACAAGAATTAATTTATTATATTGAAAAATTAGATATTTCAGAAGAAATACAAAGATTAAGCACTCATTTGGATTATTTCTTAGAAATTATTCATCAAGGAAATGGAAAAAAATTAAATTTCATTTCACAAGAAATTGGCAGAGAAATCAATACCATTGGTTCAAAAGCCAACGACAGTAAAATGCAACAATTGGTCGTTCAAATGAAGGATGAATTGGAAAAAATCAAAGAACAAACAGCAAATATCGTATAAATATCATGATCACATTATCCATTATTTTAGTTCTAGCCTTGATCACCATTTTTTCAGGTTTGATTACTGTACAACAAGGCAATGTAGCTGTATTGACCATATTTGGAAAATATAGCCGATCTTTTGGTCCAGGTTTACACTGGAAAATCCCTTTTATTGAGCGGGTGTTTAAAGCCATATCCATTCAAAATCGATCCATTGAATTGGAGTTTCAGGCAATCACTGCAGACCAAGCCAATGTTTATTTTAAATCAATGCTTTTATATTCTGTATTCAACCAAGAGGAAGATACCATCAAGAATGTTGCATTTAAATTTATTGACGAAAGATCCTTGATGCAGACTTTAACTCGAACAATTGAAGGATCTGTGCGTTCTTATGTAGCAACCAAAAGGCAAAGTGAAATTCTTAGCTTAAGAAAAGAAATTGTTTTGTATGTGAAGGAACAGGTAGATCAAGCGATGGAGGAATGGGGATATCACCTACAAGATTTACAATTAAATGATATCACTTTCGATGAGGTAATTTTGAAATCCATGAGCCAAGTGGTTGCCTCTAATAATCTAAAAGCAGCAGCAGAGAATGAAGGTCAAGCTTTATTAATTACAAAAACCAAGGCGGCGGAAGCAGATGGAAATGCGATTAAAATTTCTGCAGAAGCAGAAAAAGAAGCAGCCAAATTAAGAGGAGAAGGAGTTGCTTTATTTAGACAAGAGGTAGCAAAAGGTATGACAGATGCTGCAATTCAAATGCAAACAGCGAATTTGGATACTTCAGTGATATTGTTTTCGATGTGGACTGAATCCATTAAACAATTTTCGGAGGCTTCGAAAGGGAATGTAATTTTCTTAGATGGATCTCCGGATAATATGGAGAAAACCATGAAGCAGATGATGGGAATGATCAGTCAGCAGAATAATAAATAGTATTGATAAATGATAGGTGTTTTAATCGTAAATTTAGGAACTCCGGATAGTCCAAAAACTCCGGATGTAAGAAAGTATTTAAGAGAATTTTTAATGGACGGAAGAGTGGTGGATATACCTGGAATCTTTCGTTTTATTCTAGTAAATGGTATTATTGCACCCTTTAGGGCCCCTAAATCGGCTAAAACATACCGAGAGCTTTGGGAAGACCGAGGTTCTCCTTTAAAATTTTATGGCGAAGATGTAGTGGCAAATTTAGCGAATCAATTAGGGGAAAAATATATGGTTCGCCTGGCCATGCGCTATCAAAGTCCTTCTTTAGATACTGTTTTAACTGAAATGTATCTGGCGGAAGTGGAAAAGATTATCGTGGTTCCTTTGTTTCCTCAATATGCCTCGGCAACCACTGGGTCTGTTCATGAAAAAGTCATGGAGATTGTCAGTAAATGGCAAATTATACCTTCTATTTCTTTTATATCGAATTTTTATCAGAAACCGGCTTTCGCAAAATTCTTTGCGGATAGAGCGAGGAATTATATGAAAGAACATGATTTTGATCATTTTATTTTCTCTTACCATGGTGTCCCGGAAAGACAAATAAGAAAAGGGGATATTAACAAAGATCAATGTAAATTTGGTTCTTGTTGTGATATTATTAGTTCAAAAAATCAATATTGCTATCGAGCGCAATGTTTTGAAACCACGCGCCTAATCGTGAAAGAATTAGGTTTAAAAGAAGGTGAATATACCACTGCCTTCCAAAGTAGATTGGGAAGGGATCCTTGGTTGCAGCCCTATACAGACAAGACCATTGAAAAACTCGCAGCGGAAGGGAAGAAAAATATCTTGGCTTTCTCTCCTGCTTTCGTGGCAGATTGCCTTGAGACCACCATTGAGGTAGGAGAAGAATACAAAGAATTATTTGAAGAAAAAGGCGGAAATCATTGGCAATTAGTAGAGAGCTTAAACAATTCAGCAGAATGGACAGACCTTTTGAAGGAATTGGTTTTATCATAGAATCGGAGCGGCAGCTGCACTGAATCGGAGTAGCTACCGCTCTTTCCAATTGAAAATATTTATTTAATTATTTTTTTTTGAATCTTTATTTATTACTTTAGAAAAAATTTAACCACTATGAATTCAAAACAATCTTTCCCCCCCACGGAGGAAAAGGGGTCTAACCACTGGGCTGATAACAGCTACGCTTTTTGCAATAGGCATCACCTATTTTTATTCTTGTGAAGATCAATTGGAGAATATTAATCCGGTTTCAAACTCAACCATGCAAGAAATATCAAGTGATGAAACATCCTCTGCCATTACAACAACCTTTAGAGGAATGAAAGTTTTAATTCCTATAGTATTATGTATTCAAGCACGTTCGCCGTCTAACTTAGTTTATATAAATAATGACCAAAATTAATAGTAAAAAAATGAAATTCACCCAGTTTAATTTAATTAAAAAATCTAAGTTGTTAGGCCTGATATTATTATTTTCAAGTTGTGATATTTATTTTTTTGAGGATCCACCACTTCCTATTTTTCACTTAATAAATATTTCGAATAAAAAAATCGAAAACCTTGAAATTTTATATTCAAACAATCATTACACCAAAATGATTAATTTGCTTAACTCTAATCAATTATATGATTTAAATAAGGAATCAAATGAAATAATTCAAATAAATTATGACATAAATAAATTTAATCAAATTAGAGATAGTTTAATTCTAATTGATGAAATTAAACAATGGGGTAGTTATATAATTAAGATAAAATTATATGACTCCGAAGAAAAAAAATTTTATTTTCAAAAAGATTATTTTGGTGGTCATTCAGGGAATGAGAGATTTAAAAAATTAATTTTTATTAATCAAAATTCTATTAAAATAAATTAAGAAATGAAGAAATTTGGATTATTTTTATTGTTCAATTTTATTGGTTTTGTTTCACTATTTGGTCAAGATAAATTAATTGATACAAGTAAAACCAATTTTTCAAACAGTTCCTTTTCCTTTAATTTGCTTTCCCCTGGTTTTTCTTGTGAAATTTTTCTCACCAAAAAATTATCCCTTTTGGGAGATATTTCATTTCTTACTAAAAATGGAGAAAATTTAAAAAAATGGAAATATATAAATACAAGTTTTCAAATAAGGTATTATTATAAATATGGAAAATTTAAATTAAATAATAGTAACATTCTATTTCCTAAATTTTACGTATCCTTAAATACTTATCCGTTTAAATTTCACACAAGGACTGTTTACCAAGTAGAAAATATAAAAAATTCTTTTACCACAAATGATAAGTTATTTGTCCAAAATTTTTCATTAAATCCTAGTATTGGAATTTTACTTGAAAAAAGAAATTTCTTTGTTAATTTGAATATGGGACCAAATATAAATTTTGGGAATTCTCCTTTTATTG
>CAZXZK010000080.1:0-8782 GCA_964645295.1 uncultured Cytophagales bacterium
CTATGCTTCGCATGAAAAAGAGCGGCTGCCACTCTTCTCTCTTCCCTCTTCCCTCTTCACTCTTCCCTCTTCTCTTACCACCCCGTCATCCACTCAAACCTCATACCTCATAGTTCATAGTTCAAAGTTCATACTTCATAATCTTTGATTCTATCAACTGATAGGCTCCAAATAAGAGGGCGCCGAAGAATAGTTGGCTAAGGATCGTGTTTTGGATGAAGGGTAGGCCTGCGGTATAGCAAGCTATTAGGCCGCTAAGATCCTTGGTATAGGTTACTTCACTGCCTAGCCATACTAAAAAGTTGGAGATGAAAAAGAAACTAAATGCTGAAAATAAATTCATTCTTAGAAAATCTCCCATCCCTAATTTCTCCCCTTTACCTCCTTGATTCAATTGCCCAAATGCCGTAATTCCTAAGAATATAATCATGTGCGATACATTCAAACCATAAGAGAATCCATCAAAATATTCAGCATATAGAAGATTATTTATCAAGACATTGGATAACCATATCCCCAAAAATGTCATCAAGATCCCCAATGACTTATTCCTGAAATAATAGCCAGAAAATAATGCCATTGCACCTATGGGTGAAAAATTAGCCCAATTCGGACCAGCAATGATGATAAATCGACTCAATATAGCTAATAAAATAAACCCAATAAGTACTAAATTTTTATTCTTCATTTTTTTTTTTTTCGTGCTCAATGTCTAAAATATTTCCAAAGGTAAAAAGAATCAAGTAATTTTACCTAATATTTATAACGAATAATCCTTAAAAATGGTTTTACCCAAGATCGGTATTTTAGGTGGTGGTCAATTAGGTAAGATGCTCATACAGGCTTCCTTTGATCTAGATTTAAACATGCATTGCCTCGACCCAGATCCACAGGCCCCTTGCAAATATCTGGCTCATAGTTTTACTGAAGGCTCCCTCAAAGATTATGATACCGTCATGCAATTTGGTATAGATAAAGATATCATTTCCATTGAAATCGAACACGTGAACGTTGAAGCCCTAGAAGATCTAGAAAAAATGGGGAAAAAGGTCTTCCCCCAAGCCCATATCCTTCGGATGATCCAAGACAAAGGCCTCCAAAAAGAATTTTATCGGGAAAATAATTTTCCCACCGCCGATTTTATCCTCGTAGATTCATTAGACCAAATCAGAAAAAATAACGAATTTTTGCCCGCTTTTAATAAAATTCGGAAGGGCGGTTACGACGGCAGAGGAGTGGTTAAAATTTCCAATGAAAATGAGGTAAATAAGGGTTTCGACGCCCCAGGACTCCTAGAAAAAGCTGTAGACTTCGAAAAAGAACTCTCCGTTATCGTTGCCAGAAATGAAAAAGGAGAGGTGCGCGCTTTTCCTACAGTAGAAATGGTTTTCCACCCTACCCAAAATCTCGTAGAATTTCTTCTTTCTCCCGCCAATATTTCACCCGATATCGAAGAGAAAGCCCAAAAATTGGCCATTGGAATTATTTCTAAATTGGGCCTGGTCGGTGTCTTAGCTGTAGAAATGTTTTTAACCAAACAAGGAGATGTCTTAGTTAATGAAATCGCTCCGCGTCCACATAATTCCGGCCACCAAACCATCCGCGGGAATTTTACCTCGCAATACGAACAACATCTGAGAGCCATTACCAATTTACCCCTTGGAGACCCAGCCCCAAGAGGCTATTCGGCCATGTTGAATATTTTGGGAGAAGAAGGTTTTGAAGGGAAAGTGGTGATTGAAGGTCTACAAGAAGCCCTCGCAGAAGACGGTGTTTATCCCTTCTTTTATGGCAAAAAAATGACAAAACCTTTCCGAAAGATGGGACATATTACTATTTTAGGTAGTTCAAGAGAAGAAGTTTTGGAAAAGGCCCAAAAAGTGAAAAAATTAATTAAAATAAAAGCATAAAACTATGGTAAGGGTAGGTATCATCATGGGTAGCCAGTCTGATTTTTCAGTCATGAAAGAGGCTGCTGAAATTTTAAATCAATTCGGAATAGAAGCTGAAATAGATGTGGTATCTGCTCACAGGACACCCATAAAAATGTTGGAATATGCTCAGAAGGCAAGGTCAAGAGGGATTCAGGTGATTATTGCCGGAGCCGGCGGGGCAGCCCATTTGCCAGGAATGGTGGCCTCCGCTACTAGTTTACCCGTGATCGGCGTCCCGATAAAATCCTCTAATTCTATCGACGGTTGGGATTCTGTCTTATCCATTCTGCAAATGCCGAATGGTGTTCCTGTAGCCACAGTGGCTTTGAATGGAGCTAAAAATGCGGGCATCTTGGCAGCACAAATTTTAGGAACGACCGAGCCTTCTATCGCCCAAAAACTCGATGATTTTAAAGCTGAAATGATTGAGAAGGTTCAGGTAATGAGCCAGGATATTAAGAAATAATTTCCCGTGACAAAGAAAAGATTTTCAATAAATTGGTCTTTACCCCCGATTACCATTCTTTTAATTCTCCTGGTAATCGCTGCCATGGTTTACGCGGCTATTACCCCTATTGAAAAAGAAGAAGGGATGAGCCAAACAGAATTTGATCAATTGGATAATGCCGTTTTTCAGGAAGAACCCAATAGCCCCGATATCGAACCCTTGCCAATGAATCCATTGGATGATTTAGCTTCTACCCAAGAATCAGATACCAACCAAACCAAAGAAAAAACTGATCTAAATCAGCCAGAAGAAGCCACCCTAAAAGAAGAAAAATCTGAAAAAATCGATTATTTTTATACCGTTCGAAAGGGAGATACTTTCTTAGGAATTGCCAACCGTTTTGGTTTTAGCTTTGATGAACTACAAGAAATGAATCCTGGAGTGAAACCGTCCAATATTTTGGTCGGTGTTACCAAAGTAAAAGTGAAGGTGAAAGCCGTTTATATTGTTGGCCCAGGAGATATTTTAAGTAAGATTTCTGAGAAATTCGGCGTGTCAAAAGAAGTATTGATGCGCACTAATCAAAAGAAACAAGATATCGCCCTTCGTGGAGAGGAAATTATTGTCCCGATTAAATAAGTAATTTTAATTTTAATTGGTATATTTGTGAACAATTTTGAATCATTCTAAATAAAGATGTCGGAAGTATTAATGTCAGATTTGATCATTGGGGATAAAGCTTTGGTAAAAGACTTTAAAAATGAGGATTTATCCATTAAATTATTAGAGATGGGATGTTTGCCTGGCGTGGAGGTGGAAGTCATGCACTTTGCCCCATTTGGAGATCCCATTGCAGTGAAGGTATCCGGTTATACCCTTTCAATGAGGCGACAAGAGGCATCTGATATTATTGTGGAACGATTAAATAAATAATCCTTGAGAAAGCCGAAAATAGCACTTATTGGTAATCCCAATGCAGGGAAGTCGTCGCTTTTTAATAGTTTAACGGGTTTAAGCCAGAAGACTGGGAATTTTCCTGGGGTAACAGTGGATAAGCATTCTGGAGCTTGGGAAATTGAACCTGGAAAGACCTTAGAGGTGATTGATTTGCCAGGTATTTACAGTATTTATCCGAATTCAATGGATGAAGAATTGGTGGTGAATATTTTAGGGAACCCCAAGAACGAAGATTTTCCGGATGTGATTGTGGTGGTGGCAGATGCTTCCAATTTGAAAAGAAATTTATTGTTATTTTCTCAGGTAAAAGATTTAGGCCTGCCTACGATTTTGGCTTTGAATATGTTGGATGTGGCCGAGCAAGACGGATTGGTGATTAATTCCATGAAATTAGCGCGCGAATTGAATGTGGAGGTGGTAGAGGTGAATGCCAAAAAGGGGATAGGGATCAATGGCTTAAAACTATCGGTTGCCAAATTATTGCTGAATAAATACGCTTCCAATGATGGCTTATCTTTGCCAGTGGCCCAAGAATTGTTGGATGAGATTGAGGAGAAATTTGGAGAGACGGATCCTTACAGAGCCTTACTTTGGTTGATGGAACATGATCATATGATGATGTTTAATATTGATCAGCGTAAATTATTCGATGAAATACAGGAAAAATATCATTTCAACGCCAAGAAATATAAATCAGGGGAAATTGTCAATCGGTACGAACAAATTTCGGATATCGTAGACCGCTGTGTCATCAATATCAACCAGCAATGGGAAAAGGAGCCGGTAAGGTCTTTTTCGGATAAATTGGATCGGGTGTTCTTGCATCCTGTATTGGGCTATTTAAGTTTTTTAGGAATTTTGTTTTTGGTATTTCAGGCGGTATTTACTTGGGCTTCTTATCCGATGGATTTAATCGATGTGGGAGTAGGAGAATTGAGTGAATATATCAAATCGCAATTACCAGAATCCATGATTCGCGATTTAATCTCGGATGGTTTGATCGCTGGTATTGGCGGGGTATTGATTTTTATCCCACAAATTGCCTTTTTGTTTTTATTTATTGCTTTGTTGGAGGAAACGGGGTATATGTCTCGGGTGATGTTTATTATGGATAAATTAATGCGGCGATTTGGCCTAAATGGAAGATCGGTTGTGCCATTAATTTCGGGTGTGGCTTGTGCTGTGCCGGCCATCATGAGTACGAGGTCTATCCATTCTTGGAAAGATCGATTAATCACGATTATGGTGACGCCTTTGATGTCTTGTTCGGCCAGATTGCCAATTTTCACGATATTAATCGCCTTGGTAATTCCCGATTCGAAATCCTTATTTGGGGTATTTAACCTTCAAGGGCTTGTTTTGTTTGGCTTATATTTATTAGGGTTTTTTATGGCTCTTTTTTCTGCTTGGGTTATGAAAACTATCTTAAAAGTGAAGGAAAAAAGTTTCTTTATTATGGAACTGCCAACCTATAAAACCCCTCGTTTGAAACATATTTTATTGTCTATTTATAATTCGGTCCGTGCCTTTGTTTTTGAGGCGGGGAAAATTATTGTAGCGATATCGATTGTCTTATGGGTTTTGGCTTCTTACGGTCCGGGAGATGATTTTGATACTATTGAGGACAGGGTAAGGATTGAAAATCCGGATTTATCGGCCGACTTATTAAGTAATAAAATTTCCTCTGAAAAGCTGGAATATTCTTATGCCGGATGGTTGGGAAAGAAATTTGAGCCAGTGATTAAACCTTTGGGATATGATTGGAAAATAGGGATAGCCTTGATTACTTCTTTTGCAGCGAGAGAGGTTTTTGTGGGGACGATGTCTACCATTTACAGTTTAGGTGGGGATATTGAAGGGGATAGAACCATTAAAAAACGGATGCGAGAGGAAATCAATCCGGAAACAGGAAAACCCATGTACGATTTGGCTTTGGGTTTGTCTCTGATGGTTTTCTATGCCTTTGCCATGCAGTGTATGAGTACCTTAGCTACGACCTATCGAGAGACAAAATCTTGGAAATACCCCTTGATTCAATTTGGATATATGACGGCATTAGCTTACCTTTCTGCCTTGATAGTCTATCAGGTATTAAAATAGTTAACCATGAATCATCCCATTTTTCCTTGTCTTTGGTTTAATCAAAATGCCGAAGAAGCAGCCAATTATTATGAGTCCGTATTTCCTGAATTCAAATGGATTTCAAAAAACCCTTTTGCTTATAATTTTGAACTATTGGGCCATCGGATGATGGCTTTGAATGCTGGACCGGAATATTCCATCAATTCTTCCATTTCTTTTTTTGTCAATTTAGAAGAGGAGGCTATCATTAAAGAAATTTGGGATAATATGCTTGCCCAAGGAGGAAAAGCTTTGATGGAGCTGAATGAATATCCATGGAGCCCTTATTATGGCTGGTGCCAAGATAAATTTGGTGTGAATTGGCAATTCATGAAGGGGCATGAATCTTCTGCCAAGATTGTTCCTAACCTAAGTTTTACGCAGCAAAATGCGGGCAAGGCCAAGGAAGCGATGGAATTTTATTGTTCCATTTTTCCGAATTCTAAGCCTTTATTTGCAGATACCTATAATAAAGGGGAGCATGATGTAGAGGGATATTATAAATATTCACAGACATTAATCAATGGTCAGCCGTTTTGTGCCATGGATAGTTCGATGCCAGGACATGAATTTGTTTTCAACGAGGGGGTATCTTTTGTGGTTGTGGTGGATACGCAAGAAGAAATAGATTTCTTTTGGGAAAAACTAACTGAAGGGGGAAAAGAGGGGAGATGTGGTTGGTTGACGGACCGTTATGGTGTTTCTTGGCAGGTGACTCCCTCTCAGCTAGGGGCTTTGATGAATAATCCGGAGACTGCTCCAAAAACTGCTTATAATTTTATGCAGATGAATAAGATCATTATTCAGGATTTATAAGCTAGTACCAAAAATTTTATCTACGAAGGTCGTTTTATTGAAGACTTGAAGGTCGGATACTTTTTCACCGACGCCAATATATTTTACTGGAATTTTGAATTGGTCTGAAATACCAATAACCACACCGCCTTTTGCGGTACCATCTAATTTGGTAATGGCTAGGGAATTGACTTCGGTCACTTTGATGAATTCTTGTGCCTGAATGAAAGCGTTTTGTCCGGTTGAACCGTCTAAAACCAATAATACTTCATGGGGGGCATCGGGGATAAATTTCTGGATTACTCGTTTGATTTTTCCTAGCTCATTCATAAGGTTGACTTTGGTATGCAGTCTTCCGGCGGTATCAATGATGACGATATCGGCCTGTTGGTCCACGGCTGTTTTTACGGCATCGAAGGCTACTGAAGCTGGGTCTGCATTCATGCCTTGATCTACCACGGGTACGCCTACGCGTTGTCCCCATAGTTTGAGTTGGTCGACTGCCGCAGCGCGGAAGGTATCCGCGGCGCCAAGAATGACTTTTAAGCCATTTTGATGAAACTGAGCGGCCAATTTACCGATGGTGGTGGTTTTTCCAACGCCATTTACCCCGACTACCAAAAGGACATAGGGTTTTTGCGAAGGTTCTTGAAAGGCTGATTCTAAATCGTTGGAGATGTTTTCCTCTAAGAGATTAGCGATCTCTTCTTTCAGGATGGTATTTAATTCTTGGGCGTTGGAGTATTTGTCTTTTTCAACTCTTTCTTCAATTCTTTGGATGATTTTTAGGGTAGTGGCAACGCCGACGTCTGAGCTTAGGAGAATTTCTTCTAATTCATCCAAAATCGAATCATCTACTTTAGATTTTCCTAAGACTGCCCGATTTATTTTCCCTAAAAGGCCTTCCTTGGTTTTTTCTAAACCTTTGTCTAAAGCAATCGCTTCTTCCTTACGTTGAGGTTCTTCTTTTTTCTTGAAAAAATCAAAAATACCCATAGAACGATAAATTAAAGGGTGAAAATAAAAAAAAAGTCTCTAAAAAGAGACTTTTCGTATTAATATTTTACAAAAGGCTAATTATCCTTTTAATAATTCATTCACTCTATCTTGAATGACAATTTCTTCCTTAAAGGAATAAGCGCCAGTCTTTTCGTTTTTAACTGCCTTGATGATTTTAGCGTATTTTACGCCTCCTTCTTTCTTTAATGTTGCAACTACTTTCTTTGCCATGTCTTTAAAAGATTACTCTTATTTAATTTCTTTATGTAATGTAACTTTCTTTAAAATTGGATTGAATTTTTTCAATTCAATTCTGTTCGTTGTATTCTTACGATTTTTGGTAGTAATATAGCGAGAAGTTCCTGGCTGTCCGCTTTCTTTATGCTCTGTGCACTCTAAAATTACCTGAATACGATTTCCTTTTTTTGCCATTTTTTTAAAAATTTAAACATTTCTCTCGAAATGGACTGCAAATATAATTGAAAGGAAATTTATTTCAAAAGAAAAATAAAAAAAAGAATAGTAGAATTTATTCTTTATCTTTGAATAATGAAGTCTCAGCAATACATATTTAAGACTGAAAATTTTTCAAATTCTGATCCGAATAAATACCAAGATTCGGATTTGAAGTCTGAGGAAATGGTTATTTCCTTAGGTCCACAGCACCCTTCTACCCATGGCGTATTGCGTTTGGAGGTGGTTTCTGATGGGGAGGTCGTGGTGGATGTCGTTCCACATTTAGGATATTTACATCGTTGTTTTGAAAAACATGCCGAATCTTTACCTTTTAATCAAACCATTCCTTTTGTGGATCGGTTGGATTATATGGCCTCGATGAATTCGGAGCATGCCTATGTCATGGCCATTGAAAAAATGATGGAATTGGAGGGTAAATTACCACCACGAATTGAATATATTCGAGTTTTGGTGGCAGAGATGAATCGGATTGCGTCTCATTTTGTTGCAGTAGGGACCTATGGTTTGGATATTGGCGCCTATACTCCATTTTTGTATTTAATGCGAGACCGTGAGCATATCCAACGTTTATTAGAATGGTTGTCTGGTGCACGAATGCTTTATAATTATATTTGGGTGGGCTCGTTCGGGGACCACGACGCCACGCCGGAGATCATTCACCTGGTGCTGGCCCGTGTGCCCAACGGTGAGGCCGGGACGCGCGGACTGGGCCTGTTCCTGGTGCCGGGTCACAAGGATGCCACGGGGCGCCAGAGCAACGGCATCAGCATCCTGCGCCTGACATCGGCATCAGCATCCTGCGCCTGACATCGGCATGTTCTGCGATGGGCCGCGGTGGGGACAACGGATGCCCGCCTTGCGGACGTTCCAGGGCATAGCGCACGGCGTGCAGCGTCGCCACATTGGCCACTGCCGCGCCCTGAACCGCGACGGCCAGGCGCATGGCGTTCATCATGACGAAAAGGGCCTGCAGGCCCCGGCCCGGCTCGCCGACCAACTCGCCCCGGGCACCCTTCAGCTCCAGTACGCAGGTTGGCGAGGCGTGCAGGCC
>CAZXZK010000081.1:0-3087 GCA_964645295.1 uncultured Cytophagales bacterium
TTTCTATTTAGTTCGTAATCTTCAAAAATCATTTCTCCCAAATTATCTAATCCGGTAAAAAATGCTTTCCCCTTGTTTATATTCGTGAATTCACGGATGAAATTTCTTAAATAATTGTCTTGAGCTATCATAAAGGTGGTAATAGGAATATGCAATTTTCTGGCTTGTAGTCCTTTTTTATAACATTCCTGAACAATGAATTCATCTAATCCAGCCGAGTTTTTATAAAATCTACCATCTGGAAGCCTCATACATGAGGGCTTTCCATCCGTTATCATAAATATTTGTTTATTGGTATTCTTTTTTCTTCGAAGTAAATCCATGGCCAATTCCAATCCTGCTACGGTATTGGTATGGTAAGGACCTACCTGAAGTTTTAAAATATCTTTTATTTGTATTACCTCCGCCCAATTTCCAAAAGTGATGATATCGAGGGTATCTTTGGGGTATCTGGTAAGAATTAATTCTGCTAAAGCCATCGCCACTTTTTTGGCTGGTGTAATTCGATCTTCCCCATACAAAATCATTGAATGGGATATATCAATCATTAAGACCGTGCTCATGGAGGCATTGTGATGAGTTTCTGGGATGACTAAATCTTCTTGTTTTAAGCTAAAATCACCCATTCCAGAGGATATTTGCGCATTTCTTAAACTTTCAGTTATGGCAATTTTATCCACGGGATCTCCAAATTCATAGGATTTTAAATCTCCTGTATCCTCCGTTCCAGCTCCTGTTTTCTTCGTCGAATGATTCCCCCTTCCTTGTGCTTTTATTTTTCCAAATAAACTTTCAAAAGCATGTTTACGAATAAGATTTTCTGTTTTGGCCGTTAAATTAAAACCCGCTTCTCCTTCTCCAGATCCATCCCCCCCGGCTACCTTTTCCTGTATAAAGCCCCTTTCTAAAAGATCCTTGATGAAATCATCTATGGTATAATCCGGAGTAGAAAGTTCGTATTCCTCATCCAAATTTCTTAACCATTCAATGGCCTCATCAAAATCCCCAGAGGTATAGGTGATGAGTTCTTTGAAAATATCAAAGAAACGCTCAAAAGGATCCTTTTTTTCAGGATTTGGCTTTTTAAATACCCAAGCGTTGCTCAATTTTTTCGACATAAATTTTTATATTCTATTTAAATAACAATTTATTGATAATTCTTGTTTCAATTTAAATATTAATTAAAATATTATTCAAATTTGATTCAAATTCGCCCAAAATGAATAATATATTGAATTTTAGTTCTTTATATGGAAAATATCTTGATTTTTTCCGTTTTTTTCTAAAAATTAACCCTTTAAAATTTAAAGAATACATTCATTTATGAAAAATTATCGCCTAATTACTCTTATTTTAATTTGTTTTCAAATCTTCCTTATTTCTTGTTCCAAAGAGCCTATCGTTGAGCCAATCCCGCCTGCTGAACAGGAGATTGTTTTGGATCCAACAAAAGAAGGTGGTTTAGTAAGTTTTGAAAGGGTGACAGGCTACAATCAAGCCAGTATTCGTTCCTCAGTCGTCCTTGCCAAAACCTTGGGTCTTCAATTGGATGAATCTGTCATCAAATATGATATTGAATTATTTAAAATCGAATATAAGGTAAATTATAAAGGGAATTTGATAACTGCGAGTGGTTTACTTGCCTTGCCAGTTTTATCAGAAACAAAAAGTTTACCTGCTTACAGTTTCCAACATGGCACCATTTTATTGAAGTCGGATGCGCCAAGTAAGGATTTGGCCAATTTTCTTCTTCCAATTGAATTATTTTTACCAGCCTCCATGGGAATGATGGCAGTTATGCCTGATTATATCGGTTTTGGCAGTTCTGCTGATATATTTCATCCTTATTATGTTAAAGAGCCTTCTGCTTTGGCTATTCTAGATTTATTAAAAGCCGCCAAAAATTTTGCTAGTCAAAAAAAATACACCATTTCCAATAAATTACATTTAGTGGGTTATTCTCAGGGAGGTTATACGTCTTTAGCTGCCCATCAGTATTTAAGTCAGAATCCTTCCTATTCGACCTTTACTGATTTTACGACTTATTCAGCTGCTGGTGGCTATGATTTAATGCACATGCAAGAAATTATATTAAAAAGAGATACCTATGAGCAGCCCTATTATTTAGGATATATTTTAAAGGCTTATCAAAATCATTATGGATTTAGTCAGCCTACTTGGGCTGATTTATTAAATGCTCCCTATTCGGAGCGAATAGGTCCATTAATGGATGGGTCTAAGTCGGGAGGTGAGGTAAATGCTGCCCTGACAAATAATGTTCGTGAATTATTTAAGGATAATTTTTTAACAAATTATTCCTCTGATCAATTGTTTACGAATTTAAATAGTCAATTAATGGCCAATTCCCTTACGGAAATTCCTAGTTCAAAATTTCTTTTTTTATACCATGGGAAAGAGGATACCTGGGTATTTCCTGAGACAACCCTTTCCACTTATCAGACATTATTAGAAAAAGGTTCGAACAATATTTCGTATATTGTGTTAAATGGAGACCACACGAGTGCATTTATTCCTTTTGCGAATGATGTATTCAACCGGTTAGTGGAATCTCTTCAATAAGGTATGCAAGAAATAGTTTCGATACGAATTCTTCAATTCAAAGGGTTTAAAAATCAATATAAAGCTTTTCAATGGATGGGGAAAAAGCTTTCTAAGCCTTGGGAAGCCCCGGGCTTAGTTTTTTCAAAACATCTTGGAGTAGGAGGGGGAAATGGTTTTTCGATCATTCCAGATTTTTCCATGTATAGTTTTTTGGGCGTATTTAATACGCAAAAAGAAGCAGATGATTTTTTTGAATCCGATATAGAATGGAAAGAATTATTGTCTTTAACTAGTGGATGGAAAGGTTTTGATGGAAAGGCCATCAAAGGTCATGGTTTATGGAATGGGAAAAATCCTTTTACCATTCAAGAGGATAGCCATCAAGCGGAAAAAATCGCTGTGATAACAAGAGCCAGTATTCGATGGGAAAAAGCCTTTTTGTTTTGGTTGAATGTTCCCAACTCCTCTAGGAATTTAACCCAAAATAAGGATTTATTATTCGCGAAAGGAGTAGGGGAAATGCCG
>CAZXZK010000081.1:3097-7027 GCA_964645295.1 uncultured Cytophagales bacterium
AAATGCCGCTCGTGGAACAGGCAACATTGAGTATCTGGAAAAATCAACAGGCTTTAGAGAATTTTGCTTATCGGTCAAAAAATCATCAGCCCATGATACGAAAAACCCGTCATTATAATTGGTATAAAGAAGAAATGTTTATACGATTGCGGGTTTTGAGGGAATATTTTATCGAATAGCTTCTGCCCCTCGAACTCCATTACGAATTCTCATAGCATCTATCACATCATAGACAAATATTTTACCGTCTCCGGTATTTCCCTCTGAAGCGTTTTTATAAATAGTATCAATACATTTTTCAAGGTTTTCATCACTTACCACACAGATAATTAAAACCTTGGGTAATAAGATCATGGATTTTTCCGTACCTCTATAGGTTCCAGAATACCCCTGTTGTAATCCTGCTCCACGAACTGGGACTGCCGTCATGCAAGGAATGTCTGCTTCAGACAATGCCTTTTGAATCTGCTTTAGTTTCGATGGCTTTACGATGGCTTCTACCTTTTTCATTCTATTTTCAAATTAATTATTATTCAAATTCTGTATAAGCTTCTACTCCAAATTCCACGGCGTCAATTCCAGCTAATTCTTCCTTATGTCCGATTCTGATTCCTACCATCTTTTTCAAGAGAGTAAATAGGGCAAATGTTGTTAGGAAAGAGAACGCGGAAATACTAAGTACACCGATTAATTGGGTGATAAATTGACTTGTTTCACCTGTGATGAATAAGCCATTTTCGCTAGCGAATAAACCGACTGCCAAGGTTCCAAAAAGTCCATTGATACCGTGCACGGCGATTGCTCCCACAGGATCATCCACCTTCATTTTATCTATTAGGGCTACTGCGATATCTACGATGGTTCCTGCAATAAAGCCGATTAATAAGGCTGAATAGGGCCCGACTACATTACAGCCAGCGGTTATAGCCACTAAACCGGCTAATACCCCATTGATTACCATGGTAATATCAACTTGTTTGTATCGAATAAAGGTATATAAAATAGTCGCAATTCCTCCCATGGCAGATGCTAAAAAAGTATTCGTTGCTACTTTTCCGATTAATTCCCATTTGCCTACTGCAGCAAGTGTAGAACCCGGATTGAATCCAAACCAACCAAACCACAGAATAAAAGCTCCTACTGCTGCTAAGGTAAGGTTATGCCCTGGAATAGCATTCGATGATCCATCTTCATTGTATTTTCCGTATCGAGGTCCTAAAACAATACATGCTGCTAGGGCAGCAAAGCCTCCCATGGAATGTACTGCTGCTGATCCGGCAAAATCATTGAAGCCTCTTTGTGCCAACCAGCCATCCGGATTCCAAACCCAATTGGCTGCTATCGGATATAGGACTGCACAAAAAATGAATACATATGCAGCATAAGCCCACATTTTCATTCTTTCAGCCACCCCACCGGAAACAATCGAAATGGCGGCTACAGCAAATCCCATTTGAATAAACCAAAATAGACTATTCGAAACGGTCAGTCCCAAACCTAAATCATGTTCAGGAATTCCTGTTTCAAAGGCTATCCATCCATTCGACTTCCCATAAGCCATACCAAATCCGACTAGGAAAAAGGCTATTCCTCCAAACATGATATCAATCATTACCTTCGCAATAATTGCTACCGCATTTTTAGAACGAATAAATCCTGCCTCTAATAAAGCAAATCCCCCTTCCATTTGAAAGATTAAAGCTGCACATAAGGCAACCCATACCGTGTCAATTGCACTGATTAGTTCAGCTTGCTGACTTGCAAGCTCTGTTGATTCAATCATTTTTTTAAATTAAGTATAATAAATGCTGTGTACAAATATAAAAAAAAATTACTAAATTAATTTCTTAATTAAAAATTAACTCATGAAACGTATTTCTTTACTTTTATTATTGATTTTATCCCCCTTATCCAGTTTTAGCCAGCTGGATCAGTTAATTCCGATTCCAGTTAAGATGGAAAAACCAATCGGCCAATATAAAATTCCTCCCATTTGGAAAATAAAAGCTCCGAGTTCAAAGTCATTTGAAAACGCCCACCAAGAACTTGTGGGTTTTTTAAGGAAAAATACCTATTCCTTAGTTCAAAATTCAAATGATCCCAATATTGAATTGAAAATTGATGGAAATATGAAAAATTCCGAGGCCTATCATCTTTCTATCAATCAACAGGGTATTCAAATTACCGGGGCTTCTGAGGCAGGTTTATATTATGGTTTACAAACTTTTTACCAGATTCTTCCAAAGGCTTATGAATCTGCCCAATCCTTTTATCAGGCTGATATTCCTTTGGATTTTGTGGAAATTGAAGATTATCCTCGTTTCGAATGGAGAGGAATGATGTTGGATGTTGCCCGTCATTTTTTTACTGTAGATCAAGTAAAAGATTTTATTGATGAAATTGCTCGTTTGAAGTATAATAAACTTCATTGGCATTTAACTGATGATGAAGGGTGGAGGGTTGAAATTAAATCCTATCCAAACCTGACAAAGAAAGGAGCTTTTAATGTCTTTAAGATTGGGCAATTTACCACTTTTTCTGATCCACAAGTAAATGCCCCTCGAAATTATGGGGGATTTTATACCCAAGAAGAGATTAAAGATGTGGTTGCCTATGCCCAGTCTAAATTTATTGAAATTATTCCTGAAATTGATGTTCCTGGTCATTCCATGGCTGCAGTGGCTTCTTATCCAGAGCTTTCTTGCACCCCTGGGGCAGATCAATACGAAGTTATTTCTGGGGAGGTTTTCATTGATTGGTCTACCGGTCACCCCAGAGCTTTAAAAGATAATACACTTTGTCCTGCTAATCCCAAGGTTTATGAATTTTTGGATAAAGTAATCGGAGAATTAGCCGAACTTTTTCCAAGCCAGTATATTCATACAGGCGGGGATGAATGTCCGAAGAATTATTGGGAAAAGAATCCCCAAATTCTTGCTTTGATGAAAAAGGAAAACCTAAAAAGTTCTCAGGAGGTTCAGGCCTTTTTTACTAGAAAACTGCAAAAAATCGTTTATTCTAAAGGAAAGAAAATGATGGGTTGGGATGAAATTTTGGAGGGTGGAGGTCTACCTCAAGAGGTCGCTGTGATGTCTTGGCGAGGGATTAAGGGTGGTATTGAGGCATCCAATCATGGACATAAAGTAGTGATGTCTCCCAATAACCATGTTTATTTAGATCTAATGCAAGGTTCGAAATATATTGAACCTCCTGTTTATAATACCGTAAGACTGAAAGATTCTTATGCGTTTAATCCAGTTCCTGAAGGAGTTGATGCAGAGAATGTAATGGGCGGACAAGCCAACCTTTGGTCAGAGCAATTATTCAATTACCGTCACCTTCAATACATGATATACCCGCGTATTTTCGCAGTGGCCGAATCAGTTTGGTCTCCAGATGAATCAAAAGATTGGAATCATTTTGTCAATCGGGTGGAAGCTCAAATGGGCCGCCTTGATCAAGCGAAAATTAAATATGCTCCTTCTATGTATGAACCCATTATTGAAACCGGTCAAACAGAAAAAGGAGAAAACTGGATTCAATTTTCCCCTGAAATTAATGGTATAGAATTCCATTATTCTCTTGATTTTTCTTTTCCAGATGAATTTTACCCGGCTTCGCAAGAAAAAATTGTACTCCCAGAGGATGTTAAACTAGTAAGAGTACAATCTTATCGGTATGGTAAAAAAGTGGGAAGAACCATTAACGTCCCAATAAATAAATAGCAAGTTTTCTGGCTGCAGGAAGGTTTTTATATTCCAAAGGTAAGCGGCGGTTATTGGTATATTCATTGTACAACCATGGATCCCCAACAGCCACCGCTTTTCCTTTCCCAATGCTGGCTTCTGCAATGACGCATTCACCTTGATGATATACCAAGCATTCCGCTGTTTTTGATAGTTTTAAGGATGAAATTTCCTTGATATATAT
>CAZXZK010000081.1:7037-8766 GCA_964645295.1 uncultured Cytophagales bacterium
CAACCCTTCCTTGTTCCCATTGTTTTCCCTGAACAAAATTTAAATTTGGGGCCACAAATTCAATGCCAATTTCTCTCCCTAAAATATTTAAATGTTCAATATCGCAATTGGTTGTATCATTGGCCAAGATTAATAAGGAACCCCCTTCTTGAATCCATTCAGCAATAATTTTTGCATCATTTTCATTGATAAAATTCGGATTTTCTGTTTCCTTCGGGCTATCCGGATCTACAATAATATAAACGTTTGCCTCCGCTAAGTTTTCTTTGGTTGGAGCAACCGGTAAGGAGGCAATTTCAGCTCCCATTTCCTTCCAATGCCTTCCCCATAATTGAAAACCTGAATCTTTGGGGTCCTCCCAGGTATAATGAAATTTGATTTTTTCTCCTCGTTCATTGATTTTATATTCATTATTATAATAATAATCTAAGACCACCCTTTTATTGGTTCCGATTGGTAAATCTTTTAAGATTTCCATTTCAATAGAAGCAAAAATAAATGGCCCAACCCCCTTTAAATCATCTCGGCGAATAGGTTCACTTAAATAATAATCGTAGGAACCACTTCGATAGGGGTTTCCACCTAAACCGCCAACGGATACTGTTTTTTCCAAATGAATGGATCCGTCAGAATCTTGGGTGATGAATTCTTTTAAGATTCCTGAATAAGCTAATTTAGCAGCTTCTCGGTATTTTTCTGGTAAATAGCCCAATCTGACTCCTTTTAAAAATGAATAGGTGAACATATTCGAACAGGAAGCTTCCAAATAATTGCCATCTTTTCCTCCAAAAACAGGTAATTGATACCAAAGATGAGATTTTGGATCTTGTACTTTTAATAAAGCAGCACTTAAATCATTTAATTGTTTAATAAGAACTGCCCTACCAGGATGTTCTTTTGGGAAATAATCTA
Organism: uncultured Cytophagales bacterium; assembly: GCA_964645295.1. Taxonomy (GTDB): domain Bacteria; phylum Bacteroidota; class Bacteroidia; order Cytophagales; family Spirosomataceae; genus CAZVFE01. The sequence continues at coordinate 7,950 of CAZXZK010000081.1, forward strand.
AAACATCTACTAAGGCCATCATATACCATCCGATGGATCTTCCCCAAAAATTCGGAGATTGCCCCGTTTTTTTATTTGCCCAAGGCATTTTTTTAGAGGCATCTATGGCATGATAAATTAATCCGGTTTCCCGATCCAAAGCACCCTCATACATTAAATTGAATTGTAATAGAATATCTTCCCAATTATTCTCCTCAAATAAAAGCGAATATTCCGATAAGAAAGGCTCTACCATATACAGACCATCCAACCACATTTGATTCGGATATCGATTTTTATGCCAAAATCCACCATCTTGGGTTCTCGGTTGTGTTTTTAATTGATCCCTTAGATTATGTACTGCTAATAAATATTTTTGAATGCCTAATTGTTGGTACAAATAAATTGCTGGTCTTCCTTGAGGTAAATTATCCGAATTATAATCTGATTTATCATACGTATTGATGGATCCATCTTCATTGATATACTGATCCATGATTTTTTTTATATACCAAAAATACTGGCCATCTCCCGTTCTTTCATGCACCTGCTCAATCGCTTTTAAAAATAATCCTGATTCATAATCCCATCTTGCCCTAGCCCCTGGTTTTACCCTTAATGAATCGGGATTTATGGACATAATACTATTCGCCATTTGTACGGAATAGGGGATGTCTTGTGCATTTACCACAAGATTCATTAATAAAAAAAATACAATCAGTTTTTTCATATTCATATATTTTTTGGGGAAAGAAAATTCTTTAATTCATTCTTTCTTTTATCCCACGAATAAATTCATGGGCTAAAATCTTTCTTCTTTCTTTTATCCCACGAATAA
>CAZXZK010000082.1:0-362 GCA_964645295.1 uncultured Cytophagales bacterium
GGTTCGTCGACAGGCCACAGAGAATCATGGGAAATTAAATCCTTTTATCGATTGGAATAATTTGGACTTAGATTTATTGGAAAAATTTATTCGTGCCGTTCGATTAGAATCCTTAAAGTCGATCACCATATTATTTTATGAGAATTTAGCGGCGCATTCAAAAGGGTTTCCGGATTTATTGATTTTTTATCCTAATTGGAAAAAACTCTTTTTTGCGGAGGTAAAATCTCCGAATGATCATCTCTCTGCCGTGCAATATTTTTGGAATGAAGAATTAAATAAACATGCAATCGAATCCAAAATTATTCGTGTTAGATGGATCAAATAATTTGGATTTATTTAAATAATATTGTAATTTATTG
>CAZXZK010000082.1:372-8693 GCA_964645295.1 uncultured Cytophagales bacterium
TATTTGAAAGTTTTGTTCAGGGATATAGAATTTTGTTTTCTTTGAGATAGTAAATCTTAAATTATTTAAAAAAATAAAATTTTTAATATAATTTTTAAATTTTTATTTTTTTTTTTTATAACTTTCAGTGATTAAGGTATTTCCAATATTATCAATTATGTCCTGTTTTTGTTTTAGACTTTGTGAAAAATCCTTATTTAAATAATATTGTAATTTATTGGTAAGCTCATTCGTTATTATCTTGTTAATATTGCTTGATGCGAGCTATCGGGCATATTGTTTCACCAAAAATCGTAATATTATGAAAGTTCAAATTCATGCTGTGCATTTCAATGCAGACAGGAAATTAGTTAGCACGATTCAAAAAAAGTTAGATAAGTTAGATACTTTTTATGATCGAATTATCTCCGGTGAAGTTTATTTAAAAATTGAGCAGGGTCTCGGGAAAGTAAAAGAGAAAATGTTAGAAATAAAATTAGCTGTTCCTGGCAAAACATTATTTGTTCGTCAGAAAGCTACTACCTTTGAAGAAGCACTCGATATTGCACAAGATTCCATTGCAACAAGGTTAAAAAAATATAAAGAGAAAGGGAATTGAGGAGTTATGAGTTATGAGCTATGAGCTATGAACTCATAGCTCAAAACGCTTCCTTAATCCTATCCACATAATCCAATTTTTCCCAAGTAAATAATTCTACTTCTTTATTGATAATTTGATTATTCGGTCCTCTGAAGGATTTGGTAATTACCTCATTTTTTCTTCCCATATGGCCATAAGCCGCAGTTTCTGAATAAATCGGATTTCTTAGTTTTAAACGTTGCTCGATGAAATATGGACGCATATCAAAAATTTCTTCAATTTTTTTCGCGATGGCTCCATCGGTCATCTTGACTTTCGAGGTTCCATAGGTATCAATGAATAAACCACAAGGTTTAGCTACTCCAATGGCATAGGATACTTGCACCAAGACTTGATCACAAATTCCTGCTGCGACCATATTTTTAGCGATATGTCTAACGGCATAGGCGGCAGAGCGGTCTACTTTAGAGGGGTCTTTTCCTGAGAATGCCCCACCACCGTGTGCACCTTTTCCTCCGTAGGTATCTACGATTATTTTTCTTCCAGTAAGGCCTGTATCTCCGTGTGGGCCACCAATGACAAATTTTCCGGTTGGGTTAATATGGTATTGGATGTTCGAATCGAATAATTTTTGAATATGGGCAGGTAACCCTTTTTTTACTCGTTCAATAACGATTTCAATGATGTCTTTTTTGATTTTAGCCAGCATTTTATCATCGGAATCAAAATCATCGTGTTGGGTTGAGACCACGATGGTATCAATACGAATGGGTTCGTGGTCATCAGAATACTCAATGGTTACTTGAGATTTTGCATCGGGTCTTAGGTAATTGATTAATTCTGGATGATTTTTTCGAATATCGGATAATTCTATTAAAATTCGGTGAGATAAATCCAATGCCAGAGGCATATAGTTTTCGGTTTCGTTGGAAGCATAGCCAAACATGATACCTTGATCTCCGGCACCTTGGTCTTCTGGATTCGAACGATCAACCCCTTGATTAATATCAGCGGATTGTTCATGGATTGCATTTAAAATTCCGCAGGAATTCGCTTCAAACATGTATTCAGACTTGGTATAACCAATTTTACGAATAACATCTCTGGTGATGGTTTGGACGTCTAGGTTAGCCGAGCTTTTTACTTCTCCTGCCAAAATAACTTGTCCGGTTGTGACCAAGGTTTCGCAAGCCACTTTAGAATTAGCGTCGAAAGCTAAATAATGATCGATTAGGGAATCGGAAATTTGATCGGATATTTTATCTGGGTGGCCTTCTGAAACGGATTCTGATGTAAATAAATAGGACATATGTATTAAATAAATTAAGATTCTTTTTTTAATAAAACTTGAAAGGCTCCATTTAAGAATATTTTCGTAGGTACGGAAGACATAATTCTTAAATCTTCCCAAATGGAGGTTTTTTCATCTAAATATTTTAAAACTTGGTTTGGAGGGTTTTTTTCGAATAAAATCTCGAATATTTCGTTTGAATTTACATTCGGATTTTTCAAAACTTGCAACAAAACCTTGTCTTGAAATTTCTTAAAAGGTGATTTGGTCAATATTGGTGAAAAATAAGCATCTTTTTCAAGATTATTTACCAAATTTTTTAATAATTCTTGTGTTCTTGTGAAACTATAACCGGTACTGGATTTTAGGAATCCTCCGGGAGTTCCAATTTTTATCCATTTTTGACCGACCTTTTGGTCAAAATCTTTTTCCACCATGGGCAAAATGCCTTTTTCCTCCAGGATTATCTCATATTCTTCTTTTCGTAACCCTAAAATTGTATTTAGATAATAGCTTATCTTTTTTCGATAATAGTCTTCTTCTTGAATAGTAGGACTAAAAAAAGTATGTTCAAGAAGTGCAGTATGAGAATTAATGGGTAAATAGTACATAAATTCGCATGGGTTTCCTGCAGATACTCTAAAATCAAATAATTTAGCAAACTCTGTCTTAAAAGTAGGGAATTTTGCTTCGATTTTCCAACCAATAAAATGTTGTTTTACATATTTTTCATCGGAAGGGTCATAAGGAAAAGGGCTAATACTATCAAATACCTTTTCATTTGCCATATAATCTCCCTTATCTGTTTCAATGATGGTTCCTAAACCTCCGAAACGAATTTCTTTTACCTTAGTTTGAAGAAAATGAAAATTTGAATGTTTTTTTATTTCTGCCCGAAGGAATTTTAGGAGAATTTCGCTTTGAATGGTGGAATAAGAATAGGGACTTATTTCCAAAATATTGGGTAGCAAGGTTTTTCCTTGAATGGCAATTTTAGACCAAGATTTTTCTATTATTTCTCTAAAAGGAGTGGTATCTTCTTCTGCCCAAAAAGAGAAGGTTTTTTCTGTTGGTTGGGCTTTTGGTTCGTCTATGATTAAAACATTTTTAGAGGTCAAACTACTTTTTGATAGATAATAAGCCAAGGATAAACCTGCCATTCCTCCGCCGGCAATGATATAATCAAATTCGTTTTTAGATGACGCCATTTAAATATGTCTTTCTGCGTGATAAGAAGAACGGACCAATGCTCCTGATTCAACATAATCAAATCCTCTATTTAAACCTTCCTCTTTATACATGGCAAAGGTATCTGGGTGAATCCACTCGATTACCTCATGATGTAATTTGGTAGGTTGAAGGTATTGACCGATAGTTAAAACATCCAATCCATGATTGGCTAAATCATCCATGGCTTTGAACACTTCTTCTTTTGTTTCGCCCAAACCTAGCATGATTCCTGTTTTGGTTCGTTTACCGAATTCTTTCGTACGTTGAATTTGTTCTAAGCTACGGTAGTATTTGGCTTGTGGACGAACGAATCGGTATAATCTTTCTACGGTTTCAATATTATGGGAAACTACCTCTTGGCCGGCATCGATCATACGAATTAAGGCTTCCCAGTTCCCTTTGGTATCGGGGATCAAGGTTTCGATGGTAGTTGATGGACTTGTTTCTTTGATTAATTTGACTGTTTGATACCAAATTTCAGCACCACGGTCTTTTAATTCATCTCGATTTACGGAGGTGATCACAGCATGTTTTACCCTCATTAGTTGAATGGCTTCGGCCACTCTCCTAGGTTCATCCTCATCATATTCATTGGGTCTTCCTGTTGCTACAGCACAAAAGGTGCAAGAACGGGTACAAGTATTTCCCAAAATCATGAAAGTCGCTGTTCCGGCACCCCAACATTCTCCCATATTGGGGCAATTTCCGGATTGACAAATCGTGTGTAATTTATAATCATCAACGATTTTTCGGACCTTCTGGAAATTTTCTCCGGTTGGAAGTTTTACCCTTAACCAATCGGGTTTTTTATTGGGTTTATCTGATTTTATTTTCGCCTCTTCGATCATTTCTAACGGTGTGATTTTCCAAAATATATACAAATATAAGCACCAGAATAGAAATTTCTGCCTTCAACATTAAATAATTGCACCACAGGTTGGGTGAAATAATCAAAGCTGGCTCCGAATTCTATTCCAAAATAATTTCCTTTAAAATTTCGATAGTCTAAAATAATCCCTCCTTTTGCATGGGCACCTGGTACCATTTCTAAGTCTGCTATCCCCTCAAACCAACCTCCAGTACCAACAATTGCTGGATTTGGATAAAGGTTTTTGAAAATATCGGAATAAGGGATGGATACTAAGGTCGATCTTCCGCCTAAATTTCGAGCTATTTGTACATAATAAGGAGTTTGAAGTCCGAGGCTTGGGCCAGCGGCAATAAATCCTTTCAATGAGGGGCTTGTATCATCTGCTGCTTGTAAAAGAGCAAATTCTTTCCCATAACTGGGTCTTAATTCGTATAAATAATTGATTTTCCCTTCTATATAACCTTGGCCGTTATAGGCGAAAGGGGATTTAAATTGTCTGTATTCATTGACATTGATAAAATCTAAGGAAATAAAACTTAATTTAAGTGGATTATTTCCAAAAGTATTTTTGATGGTAATACCAGCCAAAGGATTTGAATTGGTGGATGATGAGACACCTATTGCCCAATAAGACATTTTTGGTTCTTTGATTTCTTTTGTTCTTGTTCTGCTTGTTGAACTTGTTGGAGCTGAAATAGTGGTAGAGCGTCTACCGGTGGAACTTTGTCTTTCTTCCTTTAGGGCGGTGCTTGGGGTATTGGTTTGAGAAGAGCGACGCTGCCCTTGCACACTTTGCCAAGCAAGAAATAATACAAAACAAAGGATTAGGCTCTTTCTCATATCTACAATTTACTAAAAATATCCAAAATTTAGGATTCTGTTAATTGATTTTTTATTTCATCTGCAGAGATTTCCCAATGACTCGCCGAGTAGGTACATTGGCCATTTTCAATGAGTAGAATTTGTGGAGATTGATGTTCTACCTCAAACCGATTGGCAATTTCAGCTGAGATTGGACGGTAGGCGATTAAATCTAAATAATAAGTTTTAACTGAGCCGGTCCATTGACGTTCAAAACGGGATAAGGCTGTTCCTGAAATTGAACATCTTGTCGAATGTTTGAATATAATGACCGGATTAATGGAAGATTCTTCCATAATTTCATTTATTTGAGATAATTCTGTTAGCTGAATCCAATTCATACAAGTATTTTTTTGTAAATTTAATTATTCAAAAATAGATTAAATATTTTGTATTCAATTTTTTTAAAATTCATTTTTAAAATCCTCTCCCATTTTCAAGGCCGAAGGCAGAAACGCCAAGATTGGATTGAAGGACAGAAAATGGTTTGGGATTTAATTGGGCAGGGAAATCCACAGGGAAAACCCTGTATTTGGTTTCATGCCGCTTCGGTAGGGGAATTTGAACAAGGTAGACCTTTAATTGAACGTATTCGAAGAGAATATCCCAATTATTTTGTTGTCTTATCTTTTTTTTCTCCTTCAGGATACAATCATTTAAAGCATTATCCATCTGCCGATTTAGTTTGCTATCTTCCATTGGATACCTTTGAAAATGCGGAAAAATTCCTTTCTACCATAAATCCTTCGTTGGCTGTGTTCATAAAATATGAATTCTGGCCTAATTTTTTAAACCAATTAAAAGAAAAAAAGATTCCAATTATTTTGATTTCAGCGATTTTTAGAAAAAAACAAATTTTCTTTCAATGGTATGGGGGGTATTTTAGAAGGGTTCTCAAAAATTTTGATAAGATTTATTTACAAAATAAAGAATCCAGGGAATTACTAAAAACGATTGGTATTCATTCATCTGAAGTGGTAGGAGATACTCGATTTGACCGGGTTTTGGAGAATTCTAAAACCTTAGTTGATTGGGAAATAAAAAAGAAATTTGTGGGGAGGAAGCCCTTTATTGTTTGTGGTTCAGTTTGGCCTGAGGATATGGAAGTTTTATTGCCTTTGATTAATCATGAAAAATTAAATTATCGTTGGATATTGGTTCCACATGAAATTAAGAGAGAAAAAATTGAAATTTGGACTAAGCAGATTAAAAAATCTATGGTTTATTCTTCCCAAGGTTTGGGGGCAATTAATCAAGCGTCGGTCCTGATTGTGGATGAGATGGGAAAGCTTTCTGGACTATATAAGAAAGCGAGTTTTGCTTATATTGGTGGGGGATTTAAGGATGGGCTTCACAATACCCTTGAGGCGGCGGTATTTGGTACGCCTTTATTTTTTGGAAATAAAAATTTTGAAAAATTTGAAGAAGCAAAAAATTTAATTATATTAGAAATTGCCAAGCCTGTTGGTAGTTTTGAAGAGATTTTGGAAAAAATCCTTCATCTTGAGATTAACCAAAAAGAAAGAGAGATGATTGAGGAGAAATCTTTGGACTATATATTAGCTTCAAAGGGGGCAACCGAGAAAATATTTAACTATATTAAAAAAAAGAATCTTTAAGATGGAAGAGGGCTTAATCATGCGTTCTACCGGTTCTTGGTACGAGATTCGATGCCAAGATGGACGAATCCTTAATGGTCGATTAAAGGGTAAATTTAAATTAGAGAATAAAAATTTCTCTAATCCAATTGCTGTTGGGGATCGTGTTCGTTTTAGCTTAGAGGATCAACAGCATGAAACGTTAATTATAGAGGAAATTCTACCGAGAGATAATTATATTATTCGGAAATCAGTCCATAAAACTGGACAGGGGCAATTATTGGCTGCGAATATTGATCAATTACTATTTGTTTATTCGCATAAATTTCCTGAAACTAGTTTGGGATTTTTGGATCGAATGTTGGTAACAGCAGAGGCTTTTCGTATTCCCGTAACCATAATATTTAATAAAATGGATTTATTAGAGGAGGATGAAACGCAAGAGGTAGGTTGTTTAGCTGATTTATATGAGTCTTTGGGTTATGATTATATTTTAACTTCAGCAGATGAAAATTGGGGATTGGATCAAGTGGAAAAAGTGATTTTGGGAAAGGTTTCTTTGCTAGCCGGACATTCCGGGGTGGGTAAATCTTCCTTGATGAATAAATTCAACCCGAATCTTAAAATAAAAACGCAAGAGATATCTGATTTTGCTCAGAAGGGTAAGCATACCACCACTTATGCTACAATGTGGGAATTAAAAGAGAATTCCTTTGTTATTGATAGCCCTGGAATTAAAGAGTTGGGTATTTTAGAAATAGAGGATGCAGAATTATCCCATTATTTTCCCGAATTTAGAGAATTGATGGGAGAATGTAAATTTAATAATTGTCGACACTTAGAAGAACCCAAATGTGCAGTTGTTGAGGCATTGAAACAAGGAAAGATTGCAGAGTCTCGGTATTTATCTTATTTAAGTATATTAGAAAATGACGACAACAGGCGCTAAGATTCTTTGGGGAATTGATTTAGGGGGTACAAAAATAGAATGTTCGGTGATTGAATGGGATGGGAAAGATTTAAGAGTTTTGGCAAGGGAAAGGACAGAGACAGAGCGGGATAAGGGTTATGAACACATCCTAAAAAAAATCAAGGGTTTAGTTAAGATTGTATCCAAGAAAATAGGAATAAAACTTAATCGGATCGGAATTGCTACCCCGGGCGTGCTGGTTCCAGACACCCAATTAATGAAAAATTCCAATACTTTATGTTTAAATGATCAGCCTTTGCAAAGGGATTTGGAGAAGGTATTGGGGGTGGGTGTTCAGTTGGCAAATGATGCAAATTGTTTTGCTTTGGCTGAAGCTATTTTAGGAGCAGGAAAGCAAATTGAACCAGAGACTTGTTTTGGGGTAATTATGGGAACTGGTGTGGGGGGTGGATTGGTGGTGAAAGGGCGGGTTTTGAATGGACTGCATGGGATTGGAGGTGAGTGGGGGCATAATATTTTAGAGGAAGGAGGCTATGCTTGTTATTGTGGAAAATCTGGCTGTGTTGAACAAGTATTATCTGGAACGGCTTTGGAGCTTTATTATGAAGAAGTTTCTGGTGAAAGAAAAAATATGCAGGAAATAGTAGCGGAATTTCGGAAAGGGGGGGATGAATATGCCAATCAAACCATGGAACGGCTTTTTGAATATTTTGGTCGTGCTATTTCAACGATCATAAATGTGATTGATCCACAATTAATTGTTTTAGGGGGCGGGGTAGGGAATATAGATGAAATTTATGAACAAGGATATGAAAGGATCAAAAAATATATTTTCAATTCAGGAATTGTACATACTCCTATTTTAAAACCATTATTGGGTGATTCTGCTGGAGTTTTCGGCGCAGCACTTTTGGTTAGTGAAGAGTGAAGAGCAGCAGCCACGTCAATTATAATATTCT
>CAZXZK010000083.1:0-8597 GCA_964645295.1 uncultured Cytophagales bacterium
GTAAAGCAAGCAAAAAATAAAATGGCCAATATGGATACTTTGGTTGCTTTAAGTACGGGTATTGCCTATATTTTCAGTTTATTCAATCTATTTTTTCCAGAATTTTGGTTGGAAAAAAGCTTAGAACCCCATGTTTATTTCGAGGCATCAGCTGTCGTCATTGCTTTTATTTTATTGGGAAAAGTTTTAGAGGAAAAGGCTAAATCCAATACCTCGGATGCCATTAAAAAATTAATCAATCTTCAACCCAATTCGGTTACCCTGGTCGATTCTCAAGGAAATAAGCGAATCATTTTTATTGATCAAATTCAAAAAGGGGACCATATTTTTGTAAAACCTGGCGCCAAAATTGCTGTGGATGGCCGAATTATTTCTGGTGAATCCTATGTGGATGAAAGCATGCTCACGGGAGAACCATTACCTGTGCTAAAAAAAGCCATGGACCGAATATTCGCAGGAACCTTAAATCAAAAAGGAAGTTTCATTTTTCAAGCAGAAAAAGTTGGTCAGGAAACCCTCTTATCTCAAATTATTCAAACTGTTCAAGATGCCCAAGGCTCAAAGGCTCCCGTCCAAAAATTAGTCGATAAAATTGCCCGAATCTTTGTACCCATCGTCATATCCCTCGCAATCATCAGTTTTTTTGTTTGGATGATTTTTGGTGGAGAGAATCGCGTTGCGCAAGGCTTATTATCCGCTATTACCGTTTTGGTTATTGCCTGTCCGTGTGCACTCGGATTAGCCACCCCTACAGCCATTATGGTTGGAATTGGGAAAGGAGCTGAAAATGGAATTTTAATTAAAGATGCCGAGGCTTTGGAATCTTCTAAAAAAATTGATGCCATCCTTTTAGATAAAACAGGTACCCTCACGGAGGGTAAACCCCGATTAGTGAATATCCTTTGGGAGGATGAAAACCAACAAGCCGTGGATGAATTAGTTAGTTTAGAAAAACAATCTGAACACCCCTTGGCAGATTCTATTATTCACTATTTCAATAATAGACCTGAAAAAAAAGTGGAAAAATTTACCAGTATAACTGGAAAAGGACTAGAAGGTCAAATTGAAAATATCCATTATTTCATTGGAAATAAACGATTGATGGAGGAAAAGTCTATTTTTATGTCGACCAAAATAAAAACCCAAGCAGCATATTGGGAAAAAGAAGCCAAAACGATTATTTGGTATGCTACAAGTGAAAAGGTCTTGGCAATTATGGGCATAGAAGATCCGATTAAAGAACGATCTTCCGAAGCTATTCAGTTATTACAAAAAAGCGGTATTGAAACCTATATGCTCACCGGTGATAATTGGGGAACTGCCAAGGCTATAGGACAAAAAGCCGGCATTAAACATATACATGCAGAAATGCTTCCGAAAGATAAGGCTGACTTCCTTAAAAAACTACAAGCAGAAGGGAAATCCATTGCCATGGTAGGAGATGGGATTAATGATAGTACCGCCCTCGCCTTGGCCGATTTGAGTATCGCCATGGGATCAGGTGCAGATATTGCCATGGATGTAGCTAAAATGACCATAATTTCATCCGATTTAATCAAAATTCCTTTTGCCATTGAATTATCTAAAAATACCCTAAAAACCATCAAACAAAACCTATTTTGGGCATTTATTTATAATATAATTGGAATTCCAATAGCGGCAGGCTTATTGTATCCCATCAATGGATTCTTACTAAACCCTATGTTGGCAGGAGCAGCCATGGCCTTGTCTTCGGTGTCGGTGGTAACGAATAGTTTATTATTGAAATTAAAAGTCTGATTGATTAGCATATTTTTCAATCCATGAAAAATTATCCTGACGAACCCTAGGGGCATTTTTCCGAATAAATTCAATAAATTGTTTACTAGCCGGTGTATGTTTTCGCTCCTTCAACCAAACTAATTTCCATTGCGTCTTAATGGGTAGTTTTTTATTCGGAATAATTTTAATAGAACCTTCTATTAATTCATGTTTTAATCCTACAATAGGTAAAATCGAATTTCCTAAGCCGGCAATGACTGCCTGTTTAACTGCTTCATTCGAAGTTAATTCTAATTTTTTTCGGTACCCCATCCTACCGTCTCCAAAATAATCTTGCATGATATTTCGGGTGGCCGACCCTTCCTCCCGGAAAATTAAATGATCTAAAGGCAACTCTTTATTTTTTGCTCCCATCAAATAAAGATAATTCTCCACCAAGTCAATCCCTTCCAATTCTATGTCTTCCGGCAGAATAGAAATAACCGCAAAATCAATTTCTAAATTTTTTAAACTTGTTAAAACCTGACTTCTATTGGTCACATCTAAGACCAAATCTACCCCCTCATGAATGGTAAAGAAATCCGAAATAAAATAAGGAACTATATACTTTCCTGTTGAAGCAGAAGAAATACGAATTTTCCCTGCCAACAAACCCTCATATTGCTTAGTTTTAAAGGCCAATGCCTCCGTCTCAGAAAGAATTTTCTTAGCAATTGCTGCTATTTCATATCCAAATTCTGTAATGTATATCCTCCGAGATATTAATTCTGTCAGGGGTAATTTAAATTGATCTTGGAAATTCTTCAATTGTATCGAAACAGAAGGCTGTGTCATATTTAATTCCTCTGAGGCCTTTGTAACACTTTTTAATTCGACAATTTTTAAAAAGATTATTAACTGATGTAGGGTATAGTTCATAAAATTTAACTATGAATGTTATAGTAAATATAAATAAAAATATATGAAATACAATGGCTAATTTTGTAAAAATCATTCAAATGAAAGAAACCCTTACAAAGCTTCAAACTATTATTATACTAGACAATCTTAGCTTATTGGTATTTTTAATGGTCGTAATTATTGGTTGGTCAATTCTTCAATTTAGTAAAAACTATTTAGATGGCGAATCAAACAAGATTCGATTCATCAAAAATATTTTTCTTACTCTTTGTAGTATTTCACTTTTGATCTTCTCAGGAAATTTAATTTTACTTTGGTTGTCTTGGGTGGCAACCAGTCTATTCCTTCATCAATTATTAATCCATTATCCTGAAAGACCTAAGGCCCAATTCGCTGCAAAGAAAAAATTTATTTTAGCGAGGATAGGCGATTTATTTTTGATGATTTCATTTTATCTACTCTATAACGAATTAGGAACCCTTGAAATTATAGAAATAATAAACACCCTGGAAAATATCAATGATTATTCAATTCGCCTTGAAATCAGTGGTATCCTTTTGGTTTTAGCTGCCATCCTAAAATCTGCTCAAATACCTTTCCAGGGTTGGTTATTAGAAGTCATGGAAGCACCCACTCCTGTTTCCGCATTGCTTCATGCCGGACTGATCAATGCAGGTCCATTTTTAATTATTCGCTTTTATGCTCTTTTAGAATACAGCCTATTTGCAGCCCCACTATTAAGTGTATGGGCTGCAACAACAGCTTTTCTGGCAACGATAATATTTACAACCCAATCAAAAATCAAAACTTCCTTGGCTTATTCTAGTATCGCACACATGGGGTTTTCCTTATTTTTGGCAAGTTTAGGTCTTTATTCGGCTTCCTTATTGCATTTAATTGCCCACTCTTTTTACAAAGCTTATTCCTTCCTTTCCTCCGGAAATACCATCCGAAAGACGCAAGAATACAATGCGAATAAATGGAGTAGGTCCTTTCAAAAAATGATTCCTGTTTACAGTCGATCTTCTTTTGCTAAAATTCTTCAACGGATACTAATATTAATGGTAATCTATTTCCTTTTAGAAACTAGTATAAATTGGACTTTAAATATTCCACAAGCAGATTTACAAATTATTCTTTATCTCTATGCTGGTCTTTTAATTTTCTATATTATTAAATTAATTGGCTACCGAACAAAATTTATTCAAAAGAGTGAATTTCTATTCAGATTAGGTATCCATGCTAGAAACGGATTTTACCTTTCACAAATCTTTCGAAATATCTTTAAAATAAGCTAAAATGACTCCATCTAATTACCAAGATTACATTCAGGCTGCCTGTAAAAAAATTGCCCCTACTTGGCCTTTAAAAAACATGATTGCTGTGAATCCTTATTTAGGTTTAGCAGAAAAATCCTTTAATAAGGCCTCCAAGATACTCTTAGAGAGAGGAAACATTCAAACTACCATGCCTCTTTCCTATTATCTGGAATTATATCATTCCTCCAAATTAAAAGAAGTGTATATTCAAAAAGCCTTAATTAAGTCAAAATTAGAACTAAATAGCCTTGCTGAATTCATAGAGGAAGCCAAGACTTATTTAATTTCTGGTGAGGATCAGTTGGATTACCATCGACCTAATTTAGGGGTCATTGATATTGCAGAAAATATTTCGAATAAAAAATTAAATGATTGGTTTATTGAAAAACTATCACAATGGGCGGCAGCCTATTTTGATGAGAGCCAGGCCTTGTGGAAAACCAATTACGATTCTAAGAACCTGTATACCTCTTGGAAAAAGGAAACAGAAATCGACCTTTCCTATGAATTTTTTGGTCTAAAAGATTTTTCTTTCTTTATTTCTGTGCTTCCAGATACTGATTCACCCGCTCATTTTATCCTTAAGAAGCTTAGAATTCCAGAAGAAAAAATAGAAGCCTATTTACATGGTTTATTATTAAAGATTCCTGGTTGGGCATCTTATATTTCAGGAATCGACTGGAATAAGGGTTTAGAAAGAAAAAAATCCACTCATTTAGAGGAATTCCTCACCATTTTATTATGTATTGAATTTTATTTCTTAATGCATTTTAATCCGAAGGAAATCAAATCTATTTGGGAAATTGAAAGAAATAAAACCATCAATATTTCTGCTGAAAAATTCAGAGAACTGGAAATCAAATTGATTCTACAAGAGGCCTTTGATTTACAAAATCTGGAAGAATTGGCTTCCCAAATTCAAAAAAAACAGTTAGAAAGCCCCAATCCTGTTCGTCCTGAAATTCAAGCAATTTTCTGCATCGATGTTCGCTCGGAGGTCTATAGAAGAAATTTAGAAAAGGTCAACCCTATGATTGAAACGATTGGCTTTGCTGGTTTCTTTGGTTTCCCAATCAAATTCCTTGCCCACGGACATGACCGCCACCAAGCCCAATGTCCTGCCCTTTTAGCACCCCCTTTTGAGGTAAAAGAAATGACAAAAAAAGAGGATTCAACCAATTTTAAACATCAAATATGGGCATTATGGAATAGCTTTAAATCAGGTGCTTTTTCTTCCTTTGGCTTTGTGAGTATGGCCGGATTAAGTTTTCTTCCCAAAATCATTCGGGAATCAATGGCCATTAAAAAACCACAAAAACCCCAATTTCAGGAATTGGACCTTTCCTCAATTTCCTTAGAATACAAAATTCAACTTGCCCAAAATGCTATTCATGGAATCGGATTAAATAATCATTTTGGTAGAATCATCTTTATCGTAGGTCATGGTTCCTCCTCAGCCAATAATCCGCAAGCCTCTGGCTTAGATTGTGGAGCATGCGGAGGAAATTCAGGGGCAATTAATGCATTAGTCGCTCAAAAAATATTAAACGACCCTCAAGTGAGGACTGGCCTAACTAAAAAAGGGATTCAAATTCCAGCCGATACCCGTTTTATTGCTGCACTCCATAATACAACGACAGACGAAGTCAGTATCTTGGATGAATCCATCCTAACCCAAACCGATTTAGAAGAATACCAAATTTCCTTTGCCAAAGCCAGCGGTTGGACAAAAAAAGAACGGATTGAAAAGTTTCATTTCCGGGAAAACTCCTTCCTTCGTAGAGCCAGAGATTGGTCTCAGGTTCGTCCCGAATGGGGACTTGTTGGTTGCCATTCATTCATTATTGGTCCAAGGCATTTAACCAAAGGAATTAATTTGGATGGAAGAACCTTCCTGCATAATTACGACGAATCCAAAGATCCAACATTTAAGGTTTTAGAAAATATCCTTACGGCGCCAATGGTGGTTACTTCTTGGATTAATCTTCAATATTATGCCAGTACAACGGACCCACTTCATTATGGCGCTGGCTCAAAAACACTCCATAATGTGATAGCCGGCCTAGGCGTGGTGGAAGGTGCAGGGGGAGATTTAAGAACAGGATTAGCCTTTCAGTCAGTTCATAATGGAAAAGAATTCGAACATCAACCCTATCGTTTAAAAGTATTTGTAAAAGCTCCGAAAAAAGCCGTAGAAGATATTATCAATCAACATCCTGATTTAAAAAATCTGGTTGAAAACCAATGGATTTATCTTACCGTTTTGGAAGACAATAAACCTCATCTAGTAGGTATAAACAAAGAAATCCAATGCTTTACTACCGCTGAATAACCAATGGTCGGGTGAATTCTTTCGCCTGGCCGTTTACTGTATAACGAATGATAATTCCATAGACCCCTGAACTCAATGGCTCATTTTTGAGTCTGCCATCCCACCGCATATTAGGATCTGTCGATTCAAAAATAACCTTTCCAGATATTTCAAAAATTTGAAGACTAAAATTTTCGATAAAATCCAATATTTCCACATAAAATTCATCATTGATTCCATCTCCATTAGGCGAAAAAGTTTCAGGAATTAATAATTCATCTAAAAAATCACTAACCTCTAATCCTTTAAGATTAAAAATTTCTTCTGCCACACAACCCTGTTTAGATCGTACATTTAATGTATAAAGAATATTTTTTTTAAATTGATGATTCACTTTTTCATTTATGTAAGAATCAAGGCCGATTTTTGGAGACCATTCATAATAATAATTTCCCTTGTTCTGTGCCTCTAAAAGAATAGTTTCGTTAAATCGAATATCATTGTAAAAAATGACAGTGTCTTTCGGCACTTCTAATCGATAATAATCCAATTCAATTTCTCGAATAAGGGTCTCTCCATCATCAAATAAAATCTCAGCCTTAACTTTTTTTATTTCTTCATCATATACCCTAGTATAAACCGTTGTATCTCCAGTAGACCATTGAATTTTTTTTACCTTTCTGGGTTTTGGTTTTATAAAAACATCATCTGATTCGATTAAAGCAAAAGCCAATTTATCATCACCCTCATCACACCAAAGATCTAAATTCTCTGGATAACAACCCTGTACTGTATATTTACCCGGATTATTATTTTCATAATTATTGGGCTCTCCAATTGAACTTGCCCAAGCCACAAATCCTCTATCAGCTCCAGACATCCAATAAAAACCACCAGCCGCACTCATTGGTTCATTATAATCAGGTGCATTCACATCTTGCACAAAACCAATCCAATGTTCTGTAGGAAGAATCTGCCTAATTTCATGATTGATGACTTCATTGTTGCAGGTTGCCAAATAACCATTCAAATTACTTGCAATTCGCTTAGCATCTTGAAAATTCACCTTACGAATACTTTTATAATAATGCTTCCCTTTATGAGTTCGCCATTCTTCCCAATCAAATTTATTCACCGTCTCTCCTTCAAATTGTATACTTAATTCAATACTTGAATCATCACATTCAGGACCTTTATCAATCACAATCTCTTGAGCAAAAATCAGATTCAATGGCAAAATAAAAGTAAGAAAGAAGAAAAAAAATTTTGTCATTTATATAAATTTATATCAAAATAGGGGTTTAATTGTTTAACAATATATGAATAATATAACCAAAAATATTTTGGTATTGTTTGGATTTATTTTCCTAAATCAAATTGGTTTGGCCCAAAGCCCTTCCATTGCCCAACTATTTTCTGTCCCCAATTACCTTTCTCCGGCCTTTGCTGGTATTCAAAAAGAAAATGACCTAACGATTTTATATCGTAACCAATGGCCAAATTCACCCGTAAAATACGAATTCAATTCCATTAATTTAAATGTCCATTTTGAAGAATTTCAATCTGGATTGAACCTCAATTTTTATTCAGATAAACAGGCTAATTTTATTGAAACACTGCATTTAGGTGCTCAATATTCCTATCAATTAACCATCAACGAATCAACCCAAATGGCTTCTGGAATTGGCCTCAATGGTCGATTTATTAATTTTAATGCCAATAACCTGCTTACACCCAATCAAATAAGTTTTATTGCCAATAATGCCAGTATTCAAGTCAATGACCCTGTTTCTTTTTTAAGTCAATCCATTCAATATACCAATCTGAGTGCTGGAATATTATTCCTTAACCCCAACTATTGGCTTGGAATTAGTTTCCAAAATCTTGGTAATCCAAATTTAATCTTAAATGATGCCAGTGCCAGATTAAATAAAGCCCAATATTCACTCCAAACAGGGATAAACAAAACAATTGGAAATGATCGGGCAATCATTCCTTTTCTAAACTATACCTATTGGGGAGACCGCCACCAATTCCAAATTGGAACCTACTTTGAAAGCAATCCCTTTATCCTAGGTATCTGGTTAAACAAGACAGATTTTATTTCCAATTTCATTGGTTATCGACACCAAAATTATACTTTTGGATATTCCTATGATATCAATTTAAATTCCTTGAATGGTTATGCTGGTGGACATGAATTAATGCTAAAAATTCGATTCAAATCAAAGAATTTTATCCTCAATACCGAAAAACAGAAAAGCCGACGAGCTATTGCTTGTCCGAGATTCTAAGAATTAATCCTT
>CAZXZK010000084.1:0-5509 GCA_964645295.1 uncultured Cytophagales bacterium
TGGGTGTATTAACCGTTGAATCACCAAATGCTGCAATATAAGGGCTTAAATCCTCTGCAACAATCCATACTATATTGGTTTTTTTTTGAGTTTGGGCTTCAAGAATATGCGGAATTAAAAATACAATTGATAGGGTTAAAATAATCGATTTTTGGAGATTCATTTTAGTTAATAAGTTTAATTTCCTAAATTTAATAAATATATGGTAACCCAATAACTATGAGGAATTATTTTAATGCATTTATAAGCGGAGATTGGAAATCTGGCCTATCTGTATTTTTAGTCGCCTTACCGCTCTGTCTTGGAATAGCACTTGCTTCTGGAGCTCCTATCCTTTCCGGTCTTATCGCTGGAATTGCCGGGGGTATTATTGTAACCCTATTTTCCAATTCTTCCTTGTCTGTTTCTGGCCCTGCTGCAGGTCTTACAGTTATCGTATATAATGCCATTCAAGATTTAAATAATTATAATTTATTTCTTGCCTCTGTGATTATTGCTGGCCTAATTCAAATTTTATTGTATTTCCTAAAACTAGGAATTATTGGAAATTTCTTTCCGTCTACGGTCATCAAAGGGATGTTATCCGCCATTGGGGTGGTGATTATCTTAAAACAAATTCCCCATGCGCTTGGGGATGATTTTGATTTTGAAGGAGATTATGAATTCCAACAAATTGCCGATAATAAAAATACCTTTGATGAAATCTGGTATGCCTTAAATCAGATAGAGATGGGAGCATTAGTCATTTCTTTGGTAGGTTTAGTGATATTTTTTAATTGGCATCATTTAGAAAAATTTAAACTAGGGAAAGCACTTCCGGCTTCTTTAATTGTTGTTTTATTTGGTGTTTTTGCGAATATTGCTTTTGCTCAATTTATTCCCAATTGGTACCTTGGAAATTCAGCGCAGCACATGGTTCAAATTCCCGCCTTTTCAAATTTTGGTGAATTAAGTGCGAATTTCTTTCATTTTGATTCAGCAATTTTTTCTAACCCTTTGGTAATTACTACAGGTATCACCATTGCTATCGTAGCTTCCTTAGAAACCTTATTGGCCCTTGAAGCGACTGATTTATTAGACCCTCAAAAACGTATTTCTGACCCTAACAAAGAATTATTAGCCCAAGGCTTAGGAAATTCCTTCTCAGGTTTCTTAGGAGGTATTCCTGTAACTTCCGTGATTATTCGTTCTTCAACCAATGTTTATGCGGGGGCAAAAACAAAAGTTTCCTCCTTTTTCCATGGAATTTTATTATTAATAGCACTCTTTTTTATAGGTTCTTATCTCAATTTAATCCCCTTAGCCTCATTGGCAAGTATTTTACTTTATACAGGCTATAAATTGGCAAGTCCTTCTATCTTTAAAACCATGTTTAAAAAAGGATGGATTCAATTTACTCCCTTTATTGCCACTGTTTTATTCGTAGTCTTCATTGATTTATTGTGGGGAATTTTTCTTGGAACCATTATTGGATTAATTTTCGTCCTTTACCAGGATTATCATTCATTAATTAATTATCAGCAAAATGGCTCCCTTCATTTAATAAAATTTAAAAAAGATGCCACTTTTTTACATAAAAATGCGGTAAAATCGGCTTTGACGAAAGTTCCTGAAAATGCGATGCTTGTACTGGATTTAAGGAAATCCCATCGAATAGACCCTGATATTTTGGAAATGATTGAAACCTATAAAGTATTGGCAGAAGCGAAAAATATTACTGTTGAAATTAATCAATAAAATTATGGATGATTATAAAAAACTTATTCTAAACAACCAGGCTTGGATCGAAGATATTCTTGAAGAAAAACCAGATTATTTTGATATTCTTTCTAAAGGACAAGAACCTAAATTCCTTTATATTGGTTGTTCCGATTCTCGTGTCCCGATTGAAGAAATTACCAGTTCTCGTCCGGGGGATATATTCGTGCATAGAAATGTCGCCAATATGGTGGTTCATACTGATATGAATTTATTGTCTGTTTTGCAATATGCTGTGGAAGTATTAAAGGTTAAGCATGTCATTGTTTGTGGCCATTATAATTGTGGAGGAGTAAGAGCCGCTATGGCGCATGATGATTTTGGTTTAATCAATAAATGGTTAAGAAATATCAAGGAGGTTTATTCAAAAAATCGAAAAGCGATTGAAAGCCAAGATGATTTTCAAAAACAATTTGATAAACTAGTGGAATTTAATGTCATTGAACAAGCTAATAATGTTGCTAAAACAGCTATTGTTCAAAAAGCATGGACAAAATCCGTATTTCCAGTAATCCATGGATGGGTTTTTGATATTCATTCTGGTAAAATTATCGAGGTTTGTGATATTGATACCAATAATTTTCAAGATGATATCTTTCGATTTGATTTAAAAGATAAAAAGTAGTGAATCAAATTTCATCTAAACAATTTGAAGCAATTTTTAAAGAGGCTGCTATTGGAATTATTATTTCAGATTCAAATGGCCAGATTATAAGTGCAAATAAATTTGCAGAAAATCTTTTTGGTTATCCTGAAAATCAATTGATTAATAATTTTATCTCAGACCTCATTCCTCAACATTTAAAAGAGAAACATCATCATCTTCAAAATAAGTATATCAATGCCCCCAAATCTAGACCAATGGGCCTAGGAACTGATTTAAAAGCCAAAAGAAAAGATGGTTCACTTTTCTCAGTAGAAATTTCCCTATCCCATTATTCAGATAATAATATACCTTATTTCATTGCTTTTGTTTCAGATATTACCAAACGAAGACAAGTTGAATTAGAATTGATTTTGAAAAATAATGAAATAAATAAACTCAATGAACAACTAGAGGAAGAGGTTAAAATTAGAACTCAAGATTTAGAAAATACCTTAAAAGAATTAGAAAGTAAAACGCATGATTTAGAATTCTTATTGGCTAATGAGAAAGAATTAGGAGATTTAAAGACCCGATTTGTCTCTATGGCCTCACATGAATTTAGAACCCCTCTTACCGCTATCCATACGACTGCTTCTATCCTAGAAAAATTCCAATTGCAGGATGACCAAAAAGAACGATTCACTAGAAATATTCATCGAATTAAATCATCCGTTTTTCATTTAAATGAGATCCTTGAAGAATTTTTATCAGTAGGAAAAATCGAAGATAATAAAGTGGTTATTCACCCTTCAGAAATAAATATCAATGAATTTATTCAGGATATAATTTTAGATATTGATTCCAACCCCCAATTTAAATTGAATATTGATTTAAATTTGATTTATGAGGGAAATTGGATTTCGGATTTTTCCATCCTTCGAAAAATATTGATTAATATTCTGACCAATGCCTTAAAATTTTCCCAAAAACCTGTAAAACTTCAAATCTTTAAAGATGATAATGATCTTAGGTTTATCATTGAAGATAAAGGAATTGGAATTTCACCGGATGATCAAAAACATTTATTTGAACGGTTTTTTAGAGGAAATAATACTTCCGGAATTCAAGGTACTGGACTCGGCCTTTATTTAGTAGGACGATATATCGGGATTTTAAAAGGAGATATTCAATTAGAATCTGAATTAAATAAAGGCACTAAAGTTGATTTTAAAATACCTTCTTTGAATTTATGAAAACAACGATTGTTTTAATAGAGGATAATAAAGATTTAAGAGAAACTACTACCGAATTACTAGAAATATCGGGTTATGAAGTAATAGCGGCATTAGATGGATTGGATGGGCTAAATAAAGTGAAACAATCGAATCCTGATTTAATCCTATGCGATATCATGATGCCTAATTTGGATGGATACGGAGTTTTGCATATTTTAAGCCAAGATCCTCAATTAAATACCATTCCATTTATTTTTCTTACTGCTAAATCTGAACCTTTAGATTTCAGACAAGGAATGGAATTAGGTGCAGATGATTATATTATTAAACCTTTCAAAGAATTAGATCTTTTAAAATCAATCGAGACAAGATTGAAGAAGTCCAGGAAAAACGTCCTATTTCAACCTTCTATCGATCAGATTCCTCAAATAAATGAACATAAAATAGCACTTGATTTTCTAAATTTTGAATTAAATGATTTGTCTAAACGAATAATTAAACTTGATAGAAAAGGAAACCTTTTTTCAGAAGGAGATTCACCACAAAAACTATTTTATTTAAAATCTGGTAGAGTTAAAATATTTCAACTTGATGAATCTGGGAAACAGTTTATCACCCATTTTATAAGTCCAGGAGATTTTTTTGGCTATGTAGATATTTTGGAAGAACAAAATTATCGTGAAAATGCAGAAGCTATGGAAGATTCTATTGTTTTAAGTATTTCTTCAGAAGAATTTAAGGATTATATTGGAAAAAACCATGCTTTAGAAATTCATTTTAGAAAATTATTGACTGAATCTCTGATTCAGATTGAAAAAAACATGATTTCTATGGCCTATAATTCTCTTAGAATTCGTACTGCAAAGGCCTTAGTAGATTTAGCTGAAAATTCTGGAGCTACTATCAATCAACCATTTTCTATACGTATCATGCGTGAGGATCTTGCTAATAAAATGGGTACTGCTCCCGAATCAGTGATTAGGACCCTTTCAGAATTTAAAAAAGAAGGACTTCTTGAAATGAAAGGTTCTCAAATCTTGATTTTTAACTTATCAAAATTAATTGATTTGAAATATTAAATTGGCCAACCATGGCAAATTACTGGGGTAAGTGATGAATTTTTTACAGGTTCAAATAGTTGAGAAGCAACTCCCCAAATACCTTGAATTAATAAAATTATGGCAATAATATAGTTGGATTTTTTTAGGATTTGAACAATTTTAGAATTATTATCAGCCATTTTATAGCCTAATAAACTTAATTTTATGGCTGGTAATGTCCCTAATCCAAAAAATAACATAGACAAGGCTCCGAATGCTGGTTTAGGTTGAATAAATGCGATGGTTAGTCCTTGAACGATTAAACCACAGGGTAATAGACCATTACTCATTCCCAACAAGAATATGCCCCATTTTCCTCTTCCTCTTCCCCATTCTTGTAATTTTTTTCCAAAAATTCGATAGATAAATTGAAATAAAGAATCCTTTAAAATCCCTGTGCTTAATAATAAAATTAAGATAGCTGAACTAATGAAATAAATAAACCAATACCTTCCAATGATTCCTATATCTGCAAATCTTGCGATGAAATAACCTAGGATAATATAAACCCCTATCCTTCCACTTTGGTAAATTAATTGATTAAAAAAATTCTTATTAATCCTTTGAATTCGAGACATAATCGGTCCACACATCAATACACAATGCCATGATCCTGCTAATGCTATGATAAAACTAAAATACCAATTTTGCATCTTATTATGATTAAGTCAAATCGATGTTTTTCTAATGATTCCCAACAAAACTAGTCTCCAAGGTTTCTAAATCCCCATTTTGGTTTTGGATATAAATATGAACTTTTTGTCTATTTTTTAATTTATCTAAACCAACTCTTAAGAAAAAAGAGCCTTTTGAAAATTCACCTTCCCTTA
>CAZXZK010000084.1:5519-8587 GCA_964645295.1 uncultured Cytophagales bacterium
TCTTATTCATTTCTTTTCCAATCCATTCAATTTTAAATGGTTCCTCGGCCCTAATGCTAAATTCTTGATTAAGATAAGATTTATTTAAAATTTCTAAATTATACAAATTTGAAATGGTTTGAGTTTTTTCCTCTATTTGAAAGGTTTGCCCCGGTGTTCTCAATAAAGTTGATTCCCAATCCATTCTATTCCATAATAATAATCCCAAAAAACCGAGTAATAAACTTAGCGCTGCCAGGTAACCACCCATTCTCCAGGTAAATTTTGGTCTCTCCCCTGTTTTTATGCCATTGACCGAATCATACCGAATTAATCCCTTAGGCAGATTCGTTTTCTCCATTACCCTATCACAGGCATCAATACAAGCCGTACACCCAATACATTCTAACTGATTTGACCCATTTCGGATATCAATTCCAGTTGGACAAACCCTCACGCACCAAGAACAATCAATACAATCTCCCAGAGATGCATTAGTTTTTTTTGTTTTCCTTCCTCTCGGTTCTCCCCTAACAAAATCATAGGCCACTTGAATGGAATTATTATCTAATAATACGCCTTGTAATCTTCCATATGGACAAACCACCATACAAACCATTTCTCTAAATCGAGCAAAAACAAAATAGAAAACAGCTGTAAATATTAAAATTGCAATTAAACCTGTAATATGTTCCAAGGGTGATTGGGTCACTATTTTTAGCCATTCATTTTTTCCAATGATATACATCAAAAATGTATTGGAAATAGCAAAGGATAGAAGAAAAAAGATTAAGTGTTTTAGCCCTTTTTTGACAATTTTTTCGGTATTCCAAGGTGAATCAGTTAATCTTCTTTGAGCTTTATCGTCTCCTTCAATTAAGTATTCAATTTTTCGAAATAACATTTCCATAAAAATCGTTTGCGGACAAGCCCATCCACACCAAATTCGTCCGTATATAACCGTAAATAAGGAAATGAAGATCAAGAAACTAACTAAGCCAAATGCTACCAAATGAAAATCTTGAGGAAAAAAAGGGATTCCCCAAAAGATAAATTTTCGTTCAATAATATTGAATAAAAATAAAGGATGATTATCTTTTTCTATCCAAGGTAAACCAAAAAGCAGGATTAATAAAAAATAGGATAAATAGGTTCTATATTGATAAAATTTACCTATAATTCTTCCTGGATAAATCCATAATCTTCTTCCATCTCTTGTCTGATTATAAAGATGATTACGGAATTCATCATTGTCTAGATTGAATTCTTTCATGAAACCAAGGGTTAAATTTATTCCTCCTTACAGGTCTTAATTTTAAAAGGTTTGTAAATCAAACAAACCCTTTTCCAACCCGAAGCTGCTAGAAGAATTGCAATTATTAAAAGCCCAAAACTATATTCCGAAGGAAATACCTCCATATAAATATTGAACAACAATAATAAAGCAACAATAAAACGAATGTTTCTGTCTAAAATGCCTACGTTTTTTTTCATAACGAGAATATTTTAAAGTTTCTCACCTTGAGGTTCTTTCGCACCTGGAGGATTGGAACCTTTTATACTTATAATATACGAAGAAACTTTTTGAATTTGAAGTGGATCCATAGAAGATTTCCATGAAATCATTCCTTTATCAGGTATTCCTTCTGAAATAGTTTTAAAAATACTTTTTATATCTCCCCCATATAACCAATATTCATCTGTTAAATTGGGTCCAATTCCACCTTGTCCTTCATTTCCGTGGCAGGCTACACAATTTGAGAAATATTTTTTTCCTTCTTCGATTGAGGCAACATCCGTTAATGCTACAACATTTTCTTCATTGATCGAATCGGCAAATTGTTTTAAATACCCTTCTTTTTCAGAACTAGCTGCTTTTATTTCGGCTTGATATTCGGAATTTTGAAGATCACCATAATCAGAAACATGATAATAAACAACATAAATTCCTCCGAATAGAATGGTCGTATAGAATAACCACATAAACCAAGGAGGTGTAGGATTATCCAATTCCTGAATTCCATCATAACTATGAGGTAAGATTAATTCTTTTTCCTTTTCTAAAGGATTTAATCCCTTAAACCTCTCCCACCAAGATTTCCTTTCCCTAATTTCTTGTCCTCTCGCTTTCAAAAGTACTTGCTTTAATATCTTTTGAATTAAAAAAGTAGTGATCAAAATCAATAATCCAGTTAATAGGATTAAAATTAATAACCAATATTCTATAAAAGTATGATTCATTTTGATTTAAATTTTACGATTATCAAAAGGGATTTTTTTAAATACTTCCAACTTGTTTTTATCCATTTTCCATAAGTATATTCCCACCAATACAAAAAAAGTTATGAAAATGAACATCGATGCTATCATGTATAAATCAGCCCCTGGAATAATATCGATAAATTGTTTGAACATGATTTTATTGTTTAATTGTTACACCTAATTTTTGTAAATAAGCAATTAAGGCGATGATTTCCTTATTTGGATCTACTTGAATTTTTTCTTGAGCTAAATTAGAAGTGATTTGATTGGCTTGCTTCATTAAATCTTCTTCAGCATTCTCAATTTCTATCTTTTCGTATGGAACACCGAGTTTTTTCAATACTTCCATTTTTTTCTTTATATCATTGAAATCTAAATCTTGCTCATACAACCAAGGATAAGATGGCATAATAGAACCTGGTGATAAGGCCTGAGGATCTCTCATGTGTATATAATGCCATGAATTTGGATACTTCTTTCCCTCCCGGTGTAAATCAGGCCCTGTCCGTTTAGATCCCCATAAAAATGGACGATCATAGACATATTCACTCGATTGGGAAATAGGTCCATATCGTTCACTTTCAGAACGTAAAGATCGAATTAATTGACTATGGCAACCCACACAACCTTCTCTAATATAAATATCCCTTCCCTCTAATTCCAAGGAAGTATACGGTTCTACAGTGGCAATTTGATTGACAGTTTTTTCACTCATCATCGTTGGAATGATTTCAATTATAGAACCTATTAAGATGACGATTAAAGATCCTACTAACAATTGAGTGGGTCTTCTTTCTAACCAACTGTGCCAATGCCATTCTTTATAA
>CAZXZK010000085.1:0-6702 GCA_964645295.1 uncultured Cytophagales bacterium
TTTATCGATCTGCTATTATTAAAGATCATAATATTTCAATAAGTGGGGGAATTGGAAATTCATCCATTTTTGCATCTTTAGACTATTTTAATCAGGATGGCGTAGTTAAAAATACCGGAACAGAAAAGTTCATAGGAAGAATTAATTTTAATACGGAATTATCCAAAAAATTTACCATGGCTTTCAATGTAAATACTTCCTATATAAAGGACCAAAACGGTTTAGATGGGATAAATACCAATGAAAGTGCTGGACCTATCTATTCATCTTTGTTATATGATCCAACTGAACTAAAATATAATTCAGATGGGACATATGCTGAATCCGGGAATTTAACGATTAATAACCCATTAAGTTTAATTTATGGGGTATTTAATAATATGGAAACGAATCGTACTATGGTTAACTTTAATACTATTTATAAACCTATTGAAGGATTGAATTTTAAGGTAAATTTAGGTTCAGATAGACAAACGAATAGACGAAACGTTTATAATTCTACATTAACTCGTCGTGGAGGTCCCATAGGTGGCCAGGCGGATATAACTAATTTAGATAAATCCAATTATTTAATAGAATTAACGGCGGATTATTCAAAGACTTTTGGTAAGCATGCCTTAAATTTTCTTTTAGGTTATACTTATCAAAAATTTGATTTATTTTTATTTTCAGGTAATATTTCAGGATTCCCTACAGATAATTTGCAAACAAATAATTTAGGATTAGGAGATACAAATAATGACAATCTTCGTTCTGATAAACAAGATAATACATTGCTATCTTATTTAGGAAGATTTAATTATACATTTAATGATAAAATATTATTAACCGGTTCAATAAGAGCTGATGGGTCTTCTCGTTTCGGAGCAAATAACAAATATGGATATTTCCCTTCATTTGCAATCGGTTATAAATTAACAGAAGAAGATTGGTTCCCAAAAGTATTTAATGAATTTAAATTAAGAGGTTCATGGGGTCAAACTGGTAACCAAGAGATTCCAAATTATGCATCTCAATTAACATTTGGACAAGGTCCATATGTAGCTTTTAATAATGTGGTTGCTGGATCATTAAATCCTAGTAGAATTGCGAATCCAGATTTAAAATGGGAAACTACCACCCAGACCAATATTGGATTAGACCTTTCTATCCAAAATGGTCGGATATCTTCTACCATTGATTATTTCAAAAAAAATACTACTGATTTATTGTTTAATTTACCATTGCCTTCTGCTTCTGGGTTTTCTTCAATACTTTCAAATGTTGGTTCCGTGGAAAATAGTGGGTGGGAATTTTTAATAAATACAGTAAACGTTTCTTCAAAAAACTTTTCTTGGAATTCAAACTTGAACCTTTCTGCCATAAAAAATAATGTAACAGATTTGGGAAGAATTTCTTCTATAGTTACTGGAAATATTCAGGCAGTAGGAAATACTTCAATTATTCAAGTTGGTAAACCTTTAGCATCTTATTATGGATTCATTGTAGATGGTATTCAGCAGGCTGAGGATAAAAATCCTGGATGGCCAAATTTTAAAGATTTAAATGGGGATGGTGCAATCAATGCAGCAGATCAGACCATTATTGGTAATCCATTTCCTAAATTGGTATGGGGTTTAAATAATACTTTATCTTATAAAAACTTTAGTTTAAGTGTATTTTTCCAAGGTAGACAAGGAGGAGACTTGCTAAATGTTAATGTTATTGAATCCATGTATCCATCAAACTTTAGAAGAAACCGATTAGCAGTAATGGCTTTGGATCGCTGGACCCCTTCTAATACTGATGCAAGATGGCCTTCATTTGCAAATACAAATAGCTATCCAGGAGGAAAGGTGAATTCATTAACCCTTCAAGATGCTACTTATATTCGTTTGAAAAATTTGCAAATTAATTATAATGTACCTCTAAGGAACAATAAATATATCAAATCTTTAAAACTTTATGTAAGTGGACAAAACCTGTGGACAAAAACAAATTATATTGGGTTTGACCCAGAGGCAAACTCCTTAGGAAGGTCAAATGTTAAGGTAGATTATAGTTCTTATCCTTTGGCTAAGGTTTATACAATGGGTTTAAATGTTAAATTTTAAAATATTTAATTATGAAAAAGATAATTTCAATAGTAGCAATATCAACTCTATTTTTAGCAAGTTGCGAGGATCCTTTAAATGAGGTTATTTATTCTCAATTGGCTCCAAATACTTTATTGAATACTGAAAATGGGATAAATTCGGTATTAAATTCTGCTTATGCCTTTGCTCATAGAAATGATGGTGGTGCAGCTAACTGGTCGCCATATTATTTAGGAGCCTCACCTAGTGGAGAGGTTTATGGAAAAGGTGGGTCAATTGAAGCTTTGTGGGTTCAATTGGAAAATTTCACTTGGAACCCTATTCAATCACAAATTACTTCTCAATGGCCAATTTATTATAATGCCATTAGAGATGCTAATATTGTACTGGAAAATATTGATGAATCGGGTTTAAGTTCAACCTTTATTTCCTCCAAAAAAGCGGAGGCTCATTTTATAAGAGCATGGGCTTATTCAGAATTATATAATTTATTTGGAGCACTTCCAATTTATCAATCAACTTTAGATGATCCTTTACAACCAAGAGCAACTGAGGAAGCTACAAAGGCCTTTATTGAATCAGAATTAAGTTCTGCAATTGCAGATTTGCCAGAAACTTCTCAGTTTGGAAAAGGAAATAAAGGAGCGGCAAGAGCAATTGCTGCGAAATATTATTTAAATACTAAACAATGGCAAAATGCACAAGAGATGTGTGATGCTGTTATTGGAATGGGAAAATATGGTTTAGAATCTTCAGTAGAAAGAATTTATGCTATGGATAATGAAGGTAATAAAGAAATGGTTTGGGCTCTTCCAAAAACCTCCTTAAGTGGCACTAATGGAGCCATTCAAGCCTTGATTTATCCTCCTACTTATCCTCGACCTTATTCCAATAATGGAGTATTTGCAGCTAGGACTTATTTATATGATAGTTTTGTTAATTCTTTTGAGGTAAGTGATGCAAGGAAAGGTTTAATAACTACAGCATGGTCTGTCGGAGGAATTTCACAACCAGCTTTAGGTAAAAATCAATCTTTCCCTTCAAAATATCCTTGGGACCCTAATTCACAAGGTTGGATGACAGGAAATGATGTGCCAATTGTTCGATATGCTGATATTTTAATTTCTAAAGCTGAGGCAATGAATGAATTAAATGGCCCTTCTCAAGCAGCTGTTGATTTAATTAATCAAGTTAGATTAAGGGCAAATGCAAGTCAGATTTCTCTTGTCGGTTTAACAAAAGAATCTTTTAGAACTTTAATCTTTAAAGAAAGAAGTTGGGAATTCTTTTTCGAAGGTAAAAATAGAGAAGATCAAATTCGACAAGGCACCTTTATTTCTGATGCTGTTTCAAGAGGTAAGGCAGCAAAAGATTTTCATAAATTATATCCAATTCCTCAAACAGAAATTGATGCCAATAAAAACTTAACACAGAATCCTGGCTATTAATGAATGTTTTATTTTCAAAATTTAAGGTATCCAAAAGCTCTAATTTATTAGGGCTTTTGGTATTAATACTATTAAATTTGAATTCCTATTCCCAAACAAATAAAAAGCCAAATATATTAATAATTATTGTTGATGATTTAGGAGTAAACGATTTAAGTTACAGTGGTTCAAAATTGAACCAAACGCCAAATTTTGACCAATTCGCAAAAATATCATATGTATTTAAAAATGCCTACGCCAATTATCCACGTTGTGCCCCTTCTCGATTTTCATTAATGACAAGTAATTTTCCAGTAAAGGAATTTGATTCAAAGTTAAGTGAAGTAAAGGATGAAAATAATTTTATAAAGAGGTTTAAAAAATCAGGTTATCAATCTTTTTTTGTTGGCAAGTGGCATGTTGGTTCTGCAGATTTATTACCAAAGGAGTATGGATTTGATTATTCCTATGCTGCTAATGAGGCCGGTGGTGTTTTTTCTCATTTTTATCCTTTTAATACAGATGAAAAAATTATCAATCCAATGAATAAGGAAACTCCCCCTATTCCTAATGTTTATGAAGATGGAAAGGAAGGAGACTATTTGACAGATTTAATGACAGCGAAATTTAATTCTCTTATTTTAAATTCTGAACCAAATAAACCTTTTTTCGGTATTTTGTCTACCTATGCTGTTCACACTCCTCTGCAGGCTAAAAATATTGATATTCAGAGAAATTTAGAGCAATTAAAAGGTATTGATTTTGAACTCCCTGAATTTGAATCCGAGGGAGCTGGCTTCACCAAACTGCGCCAGGATAATCCTATTTATGCTGCAATGGTTGAAAATATGGATGAAAATTTAGGGAAAATCTTTAAAGTTTTAAAAGATAATAATTTAATTAAAAATACGATAGTAGTTGTAACCTCCGACCATGGAGGATTATCTAATAGAGGATCCATGGAAAGAGATTTAGCAACAACAAATTATCCATTAAGGGCAGGAAAGGGGCATTTATATGAAGGAGGAATTAGAATTCCGTTAATGATTTCTTTTCCAAATGGATAATATAAGTTTAATGGATTTGATGCCTACTTTATTAGATTTAAGTATTGGAGAAAAAATGGAAAATGTACAAGGAATTAGTTTTAAAAATACAATCTTTAATAATAAAAATTTGTCAGATAGAGATTTGTTTTTTTATGAAAAAATGGCCCGGCCAAAATTAACAGGTGATTTCCCTGCTGAATCCATTGTAGATGGTAATTTTAAATTGATTCATTTTCTTCAGGATGACCGTTATGAATTATATGACCTATCTGTTGATTTATCTGAAAAAAATAATTTAATAGATTTAAAGCCTGAAATTTTTAATAAATTAAAATTAAAAATAATAAATTATCATTCTAAATTGATTAAATAATTAATGACTATGAAAAATTCATTTAAATTTAAAATCCTATTTTTCCTGATCTTTGGAATTTTTATTTTACAAGATATAGCCTTCTCTCAATCTAAAGAAAAATTGAATTTTATTGTCATTTTTGCAGATGATTTGGGATATGGGGATTTAAGTATTTTTGGCAACCCTTCTGTATTGACTCCAAATTTAGATGTTGGTGCCTCTGTTTGTACCCCTTCCAGAGCGGCATTATTAACAGGGAGGTTGCCTATTCGCTCGGGCATGATGAGTACCCAATACCGGGTTTTATACCCTTATTCCAAAAATGGGCTTCCCGAATCTGAAATAACCATTGCCGATCAGATGAAAAAAGCGGGTTATGTGACTGGAATGGTGGGAAAATGGCATTTGGGAAGTAAAGAACAATATCTCCCAACGAATAATGGTTTTGATTCCTATTTTGGAATTCCTTATTCCAATGATATGGATTTGACGAGAAAGTTAACGAGTCCACGAGGTTATTGGGAATTATGGACCAAATTATATAATGAATTAACGATTCAAGATTTCAATGTTCCTATTCTTCGAGATACAAAAATCATAGAACAACCTGCCAATCAGCATAATCTTTCCGAACGTTATACCAACGAGTCTATTTCCTTTATCAAGAAAAATAAGGAAAATCCATTTTTTCTTTATTTAGCGCATAATTTCCCTCATGTGCCTTTATTTACGAATGAGAAATTTAGAGGGACTTCTAAAAGAGGTCTTTATGGCGATGTGGTCGAGGAAATGGATTATCAAATAGGTAGAATCTTAAATACCTTAAAAGCGGAAGGTTTAGATAAAAATACGATTGTGGTCTTTACTTCAGATAATGGTCCTTGGTTGCCAACAGAGATCTCTGGTGGTACGGCAGGTTTATTAAAAGATGGGAAGGGGACAACCTGGGAAGGTGGAATGAGAGAGCCAACAATATTTTGGTCTCCCAAACATATTCAGCCGGGTATTATCACTGATTTAGGAACCACGATGGATTTATTTACCACTTTTTCCAAAATCATTGGGGTTGATTTACCGACCGACAGAGAATTGGATGGGTATGATTTATCGTCTGTTTTATTTAACAAAGAAAAAAGTCCGAGGAAAGAGGTATTTTATTATCGTGAGAGAGAATTATATGCGGTTCGATTAGGTTCTTATAAAGCTCACTTTATTACCAAAGAGGGTTATGGGAATACCAAAGAATATTTAGAAATACCCTTATTATTCAATGTAGATCAGGATCCTTCTGAGAGATTTAATATCGCCCAGGCGCATCCGGATATTCTAGAGGATATTCAAAATTTAGTAAAAGAACACCTGGCCAAAATGGTTATGATGCCAGATATGTTAAAGGATTTAGAAGCATCAAGAAATACTCCCTAATGAAGAAATATTTCATCTATTCTATTATCTTTCTTTTAAGTTTACAGGTGAAAGGGCAAGAATATCCTTACCCAAAACTTCCTAAACAACCAAATATTTTATGGTTAGTAGCAGAAGATTTGAGCCCATTCCTTTCTATTTATGGAGATAATACAATTGAAACCCCTAATATTTCGCGTTTAGCAAAGGAAGGAGTGGTTTTTACCAACTTATTTACACCTGCAGCAGTTTGTTCTCCAGCTAGGTCATCCTTAATTACAGGAATGTATCCTACTACAATTGCTTCTAATAATATGAGGACTGGCCCTTGGATGTGGGAAAATCCATCCGAACAAATGCTTGCGATAAGTGCAAAGAATTCTCCACAAGGG
>CAZXZK010000085.1:6712-8495 GCA_964645295.1 uncultured Cytophagales bacterium
TACAAACAATGATAAAGAAGATTATCAATTTAGAAAAACAAGGGTAGCTTGGGATGAATCCAGTACAAAATCTCATTGGAGAAACAGAAAATCCAATCAACCATTTTTTTCAATATTTAATTTTATGGTTACTCATGAGTCTCAAATTTGGGAAAAACAAAAGGATTCTTTATGGGTTGACGAAGATATTCCAATGAATATCCCCTCATATTTACCAAATACTGAAAAATCAAGAATTGATTTTAGACGGATGTATTCAAATATAAAGGAAATGGATTTTCAAATTGGAAAGATTTTAAGAGAATTAGAAGAGGATGGCGAACTTGAAAATACTATTATTTTTTGGTATTCAGATCATGGGGGGCCATTTCCTAGACAAAAAAGAGATTTACATGATTCTGGAATTAGAGTACCAATGGTGATTAGATTTCCTAACAAGCAATTTGCTGGGAAAAAAGATAAGAGAATAGTTTCTTTTATAGATTTTGCTGCTACTGTAATGTCACTTGCAAATATTGAAACACCTGAATATATGCAAGGAAAGCCTTTTTTAGGTATATTTAATCGAAAACTAGAAGTTGAATATGCTTTTGCTGCAGCGGATAGATTTGGAAAAAATTCTGATCATATCAGAGCAGTAACTGATGGAAGATATAAATACATAAAATATTACGAACCTGAAAAACCAATGATGTTGCCAGTTGGTTATCGGGAACAAATGGGCTTAACTCAAGAAATTCACCGCCTTGATAAATTAGGAATGTTATCGAATAATCAGAAAACTTTTACTAGAAAGTCTAAACCAACCGAAGAATTATTTGATACCAAATATGATCCAAATGAGTTATATGATAAATCCAATGATGAAGATTTTCAAGAAATACTTTTCAAATTTAGAAAAGTTTTGAAGAATTGGATTATAGAATCTAAAGACATTAATTTATTGGATGAAATCGAATTAGTAAAAAAGATTTGGCCTACCGGTGAGCAACCAATTACTAAAAACCCTACTTTTTCTTTACATAAGAATTTAGTTAAAATCGATTGTGAAACTGAAGGAGCCTCCATAGGATATAAATATGTGGAAAAAGGAGAAGATCCAGGTTTCGACAATTGGTCAATTTATAATGGAGAGTTTCCATTAGATAAAAATTATGATCTATATATCATTAGTCATAAAATTGGGTTTAAGCCGAGTGAAAAAATTAAATTATCTGCCAAATGAGAAAATTATTATTAATTTTTTTCATGTTTATTGTTACGTATCTTCATGGTCAAAAAAAACCTAATATTTTATTTATATTAGCTGATGATATAGGTTATGAAACTTTATCAATTTATGGAGGAAGTTCTTATAAAACTCCCAATATCAATAAACTTGCTCAAAATAGTCAGATATTTAATTATTGTTTTTCACAACCTCAATGTACTCCTAGCAGGGCTCAATTATTAACTGGGATTTATAATATTAGAAATTATGTAGAATTTGGGAAATTGGAAACCAACCAATTGACCTTACCGCAAATTTTAAAATCACAGGGATATTCAACTACTGTAATTGGAAAATGGCAATTGGGAAAAGAATCAAATAATGTAAATTTATTGGGGTTTGATGATTATTTAGTTTGGCAACTTACTTCTCCTAGGATGGACCAAAATGGAAGAGATACACGGTATACTATGCCAGAGTTAGATAATAATGGAAATTTGAAAATATATGGAGAATACGATTATGGTCCACAAATTTTAAATTATTATAGTTTAAAGTATATAGAAAATCATG
>CAZXZK010000086.1:0-8201 GCA_964645295.1 uncultured Cytophagales bacterium
GCCGACGCCGTCTTGCCTCCTTGGCTGGAGTGCGCTTCATCGATGATCACAGCAAAGCTGCGGCCCTTCTGCTCCTGGCTGATCTGTTCGAGGACGAAAGGGAAGGTCTGGACTGTCGTGATAATCAATTGCTTTGAGCCCGCGAGAAAGTCAGCAAGCTCGGTGCTCTTACTTCCGCCGGCGCCGGTCACGGCACCAATCGTGGAGCTGATCTGCGCGAACTGTTTGATCGTGGCCCGGATCTGGCTGAAAATGCTGCTTTTTCAAGATAATACCACTTCCATCTTGTCTATTTTCAGCAAAATAAAAAATATCATGATAATCACTAAACCAAGATTCTGGAATAACCGCAATGGATCCATCAGGCAAGTGAAATTCCTGTTTTCCTTGAAGAATTAATTGTCTTATTTTCAAAAATGGTATTTGAAATTCACCAAATGAAATAACGGCCTGAATATCAAACCAATCTGTTTTCTCTCCTACACGGATTGATATAGCGGGTTTCCCCAAGAAATAACGCGGTAATTGTCCATCTCCCTTAAAGGATAATTGAAATCCAGCCTCATCTAGTACTTCTTTATGATCAGATAACCATTTCAAGGATTCACCTCTTCCCATGATGGCCTTCCCATTAATTTTAAGTGGAAGCCCAATATTTTTAAGGATATTAAAGGCCCTTTTTTCTCTTCCTAAAGATCGATTTATTTTTTGAAAAGAATATGAATCACCCACCTTGGCAAATAAAACATTCGCTTCTGCACTTAAATTATCCCAGGGAAATCGATTATTACCATATTGAAAGGATAGAGCAAATTGCCATATTTCATTTAATTCATCTTCTTTCCCTTTTTTCTTTTTTAGGTTCTCATCCTCTTCAACCTGCACAGAACTTAATGGTCCGTAGGATAAAAATAAGCTAATATTTTTTTCGGATTGAACAATTTCAAATCCACTTGCAGAAATAGGGTATTTAGCGACCATTTGTTTGACAAATTTCCGATAATAATCCTCTTCCATATTTTGTGGAATAGCCACAAATTTTTTATTAAGAAATGGCTTGATTTTCTTTCCTTCTAGTGCTGGTTTAAAATGATATAACCGATTATCTAAAATCATCCAAGCAGGCTCATCGTTTAGGATTAAGGCATTTTTATATTGAAATTCCAATTTCTTCCCAAGATGTTTCATGGTAGGAAAATAATGTGTATTATCTTCATTTCGAATAAAATGAAAAAGAATCTCTACAGGTTCTGATTCAATCAATAATTCCTGTTTCATAGGATTACCATCATTCCCCATCACAAAAAGAGCTTTATTCGGAAAAAGACTCTCAAATATCTTCGCTCTTTTCTGCTCTACATAATCATAAACCTGAAGCTGCAATTCCTTATCTCCGGATTCTTTATGCCAATTTTTCAAGAAAAAATCTTCTAAACTAAATTTTTTCTGCCTATTAAAATCGTCATAAATCTGTTGTGGCTTAATTTTCTCAGATAATTGCACCGCCAAAATATCCTTTTCATCAATTCCATGAGAAAATTCATCCGTATTTCTACTGGTAAGGCTTTGAAATTCCCAGGTAAGTTCTCCTTTTTCATTCAATTGAACTACAAAAATTTCAAATAAATACCCCAAATATTCATGTGAATAAATGGAATATAAAACCCTAAATGATTTATCCGGTGAAATTCGCATTTAATTTTCTTTAATCTCTAATTTTTAGAGATAAACCTTTAAAATTAATAAATATAGGTTTATTAGTGAAATTTTTTAGATTAAATTAAGTCGTTAAATGAATAAATTTTATTGCACACCAATTATTCAAGGTTTTATGCGTTTGATAGTTGAGTCCAAAAGATTCGGCAGATTCCTGAATGACCGGACAATCCTCTAAATAAAAACCACTTAGGTATAATTGCCCTCCTGGACGAATAAATTTCACATATTCTTCCATTTCTTGGAGAAGAATATTTCGATTAATATTGGCAATTAAGGAATGGTATAAGTAGGGCTTTTGATCTTTGATGGTTCCTTGTTGAAAAGCAAAATGATTAATAGGATTGAGAGCGGCATTTTCTAAGGAGTTTTCTACGCACCAATCATCTATATCAAATCCAAGAACAGATTTTGCACCCCTCAAGCTTGCATAAATTGCCAAAATACCTGTTCCTGTTCCAGCATCTAATACCTCTTGGCCTTCCCAATTTTCCTCCATCATTAATTCAATTACCAAGCGAGTGGTTTCGTGATGACCAGTTCCAAAGGACATTTGAGGATTGATTAGAATTTCTGTCTCAATAGCTAGTTTAGGTGGGTGAAAACTAGCACGAATATAAACTTTGTCTTGGATCTCAATCGGTGAATAATTCGATTCCCATTCTTTATTCCAATTAATTTTTTCAACCCGTTGGCTTAGAAATTCAACATTTCCAAGGCTTGCATATTTTTCAACTAAAAATTGAAGATTTTGAATATCATAATTTGGATCTGGGTGAAAACTTAGAAAACCATTTTCATTTTCTTCAAAAGTTTCAAAGTCTAAAACACTCATTTCCGCAATTAGAATATCTACTAATTCGGCAGCACAGATTACTTGAATCTCTAAATTTTCCATTATTTCACTTTAGGAGGTTTATTTTTCCCACCAAAAACAGAAATATTCAAGTATCGCTTAGGTTCTAGTCTGAAGTCAAGTAATAATTTATCCAAATTAACTAAAGTATTATTTAATTCATTGTATAAACTATCGTTTTTAAGCAATTGTCCGGCAGATCCTTTTCCTGCTTGCAGATCTTCTGTAATTCCTTGAAGGTTTATAACCAATTGATCAATATGACCAAGGGTTTCTTTTAACTTCATTTTTTGGAGAGAATCTGCTACAGAATTAATTTTTCCAATGGCAGGCTTTAATTCTGCTGACAATTGGACTAAATCTTCAGATAATTTATTTAAATTAGTTGATATACCACGAATATTATAAGCATTATCTTCTACCAGCGTTCTAACACTCGAATTTAACTGTATGACAGCTTCATTTGAGTTCGCCAATAAACTGTTTAATTCTGTACCGGTATTTTCAAATTTTGCGGAAATCGTCCGAAAAGACAGTAACAAAGAATCTGCATTATTTAAAACAGGGATAGCTCTTTCTTTTAATAAAGTGGAAAGCCCTTGTTCTGTAATCGAATTCAATTCAGAACCTGATTCTAAATCTCCATGTCCTTTAAGATCTAAACGAACAATTTTTCCCCCAAGAAGTGCCCCATCTGCCAAAATTGCCTCTGTTTTGTCTGGAATAATGAGCGATTCGTTCACTCTCATTTCTACTATCACCTTATTTTGATTTTCAGGATCTAAGCCAACACTTTTAACTTTCCCTACTTCTACACCGTTCAACATTACTGGATTTGACACCAATAAACCATCCACATTTTCATATTTGGCATAATAATATTTAGAGGAAACAAAAAGATCATTCCCTTTCATAAAATTAAACCCAAAATATAGGATTAAAAAGGTTATTACTGTTAGAAATCCAACTTTTAATTCATTCTGTTTTAACATGTGGCCTTAGTTTTCTATTTCTTTTTTATATTTTTTCACAGCGTCCACAATAGAACTTGCAATTTCTTTTTGTCCATTTGCCGAAGAGATAAATGCTTCATCATTGGCATTGGTAATAAAACCTGTTTCAACTAAAACACTCGGCATTGCGGTTCGCCAAATCACAATGAAGCCTGCTTGCTTAACCCCTAAATTGCGTCTTCCATTTTTCTTTTCAAAATTTTCTTGCACATAAGATGCAAATTTTATTGAATTTGCCATATAGGCACTTTGAAAATTGGCTAACATAATATGGGCCAAAGGAGAGGAAGGATCAAAGCCTTCGTATTTTGACTCATAATCCTTTTCTTGTAAAATTACTGAATTTTCTCGTTTTGCGACATTTAAATTACCATCTGTTTTATGCAATCCCATGGTATAGGTTTCAGTGCCATAGGCATTTTTATTTGCGGCAGCATTGCAATGGACAGAAATGAATAAATCTGCCTTATTTCTATTGGCAATTTCAGCTCTTTCAAATAAATCAACAAAAACATTCGTTTTACGGGTGTAGATTATATTTAAATCGGGTATTTCCTCTTTTAACTGTTTTCCCAATTCTAAAATAATCTTAAGTGTATTGTCTGCCTCCCGGCTATTTTTCCCGATGGCACCAGGGTCCTTACCTCCATGGCCAGCATCTAAACAAATGGTCTTAACCAATGTTTTAGAACTATTTTGCGCGAAGGAAGAAGGATTTAAACAAAAAGTAAAAATGAGAATTAAGACGAATAAGAATTGGATATTTTTCAACATATTTTCAGCTGAATTATAATAATTTTAAATTATTCCTTAGAACTAACGTTCAAAGATGTAATTTTGTATGAAATTTATACTACAAATATAAATTTATTATTTTAACCTTGGGTAATAATAAGACCAAAATATTCGGGATATTTCTTTGCTTGTTTTTAAGCATGGGAAATCTCTTTGCCCAAACAGACCTAAAAACCAAAGTAATCTATTCTGCAAGAGATTCTGTTTTTTTAGAGGCTGGCGACCAAATCGTACATTTATACGGAAAGGCAAAAATCGAGTATGGAGAAATTGAATTAGAGGCAGATTATATTCGATTAGACTATTCAAAAAATGAAGTTTTTGCTCGTGGAACTCATGATTCAACCACAAATAAGGACATTGGTTTACCCGTCTTCACACAAGGTCAAGATAAATATGATGCCGAAGAAATTCGTTATAATTTCAAATCAGAGAAAGCTGTTATAAAATCGATCGTCACTACCCAGGGAGATGGTTTTGTTCAAGGTGAAAGTGTAAAAAAAGACCCGGAAGACAATCTTTACATTCGAGATGCCATTTACACTACTTGCAATTTAGAACATCCTCATTTTCATATTCGTGCAAACAAAATTAAAATGGTCGGGAAAAAAGAAATCATTTCGGGGCCATTTAATTTTGAATTAAATGATATTCCTCTCCCCATTGGTCTTCCTTTTGGTTTTTTCCCATACCAACAGCCCAAAAAAGAGGGAAATTCAGGTATTTTATTTCCGGTTTATGGCGAAGAACCGCAAGGTAGAGGGTTTTATCTAAGAGAAGGTGGATATTATTGGGCTGCTAGTGAAAATATTGGTGTTCGCTTTACAGGCCAAATATATTCAAAAGGTGGATGGGGTTTAGGGATTAATTCCCAATACAACAAAAGATATCGTTATCAAGGAAATTTCAATTTCGCTTTTAATAAAAATACCAATGGAGCAGAATTCAATCCTCAAAAAAGAAATGATTTTACCTTACAATGGTCACATGCTCCAAAATCCTATGGCAATTCTACCTTTTCATCTTCTGTGAATTTAGCTTCCAATTCCTATAATCAATTTAATACCTATAATACACAACAATATTTATCCAATGCAATCAGTTCCTCCATTCAATATGCCTATAATTTAGGGAATGTCTTTCGGTCAGGTATTTCCTTTCGGGCAAATCAGAACACCTCTACTCGAATATTGACGGCAGGAACGCAATTCAATCTAGGTTTAAACCAATTTCAACCCTTTAAAAATAAACGAGCCGTCACGGAAAAATTTTGGGATCAGTTTCGTTTAGGATTAGACTTTTCAGGGAGTGTCAATATTACCAATCAGGTAGAAAGTCCTTACCAGCAATACCAGTTTGAAGTATTTCCTCGTTCTGCAAATGAATTAAGGGGTACCGAGCAAAAACCTTTTGTACCACAATCAGCGAGTGATTTACCACCAGGAGTAATTCCGGTTAATGGGTCTACTATTTCAACTTTGTTAGAAAAAGCCCAAACCTCCTTTAATTATGCCTTGCCGATTAGTTTACCAAATATAAAAATCAATCGATATATCAATATTACACCAGGAATGTCTTGGTCAGGAAAAATGTTTACCCGTTCCTATCAATACACCTACGTGGAGGCGGATAGTTCTGTTAAAATAGATACATTAAGTGGTTTACCAAAATTTAATTCACAAATTTCATTTAGTGCATCAGCCAATACAAGATTATATGGCACCTTAAACTTTGGAGGAAGAAGATTGCAGGCAATTAGACATGTTATGGCCCCCAATTTTTCCATTTCTTACACTCCGGATTATTCAGATCCTTCTTTTGGTTATTTTCAAGATGTTCGTATAAATAATCGAAGTTTCATCAACGATAAAGGAGTCGAACAGGTAGGTGATATCATGCGTATTTCCAGTTTTGATCCTAATCAGATTGCCTATGGTGGAGCCAACGGTTCTATTAGTTTTGGAATACAAAATACCTTGGAAGCAAAATTACGTTCCAAAAGTGATACTGCCTCAGAGGCTTCCGAAAAAATTAAATTAATTGATAATTTCACTATCAATGGATCCTATAATTTATTAGCCGAACAATTCCCATTATCCAATTTAAATTTTACTGCAAATTCAAAAATTCGAAAGTTTGATATTTTAGTGGGAGGTAGCCTAGACCCTTATTTATGGGTACAAGATCCCTCATTTGCAAAAACAGGAAGAAGAACGCAAGATTTAATGATTAAAAAAGGAGCTGGATTAGGCCGATTATCTCGTTTAAATTTTTCACTGGGCAAAACCTTCCGGCCAGATAAAGGAAATACCAAAAAAGAAAGCGATTTAGGATCCGAGGCACAATTAGAAAGAATCAATCGAAATTTAGAAGATTATGTAGATTGGAATATCCCATGGAGCTTTGGTTTCAGTTATCAGTTTTCTCTCAATAAACTAGGTCTGTCTAATCCAATTACCGTTTCTGGTCTGACTTTCCAAGGAGATTTTAGCTTGAGTCCAAAGTGGAAATTCACTTATAGTTCAGGATATGATTTTAAATTCAATGCAATAACCTATACCAATATTTCAATCAATCGTGATTTGCACTGTTGGGAACTAAATATTAATTGGACACCCATTGCAAGCCCTTATTATGGAAGAGCAAGTAATTATTCGTTTGATTTAAGAGTAAAATCTTCTCTATTACAAGATTTGAAAATTTCGAGAAGAAGATCTTTTTACGATAGGGGAGGCTTTTAATTTTAAAAAATTGTAAATTGCGAGGATCTGATAAAATTAGTCAAGATAATGGAAATAAGACCAAGAAGAAATAGACAATCTGAAGTATGGAGAGACTTAATTCAGGAAAATCATCTTTCTGTCAAAAATCTCATGTATCCTGTCTTTGTCATGGAAGGAAAAAATCAGAAAGTGGCAATCACTTCGATGCCAGGTATTTATCGTTTTACACTCGATTTATTATTGAAGGAAATTGAGGAATGCCTATCTCTTGGAATAAAATCATTCGCCTTATTTGCACAAATTCCAGAGGAAAAAAAAGATTCTATTGCCTCAGAAAGTTATCGAGCGGGAAATATATTTTGCCAGGCTATTCAGGAAATTCATACTAAATTTCCAGATATCATTGTCATGACTGACGTGGCAATGGATCCATACAGCTCAGACGGACATGATGGTATTGTCAAAAATGGTGAAATTTTAAATGATGAAACACTACCTATTTTAGCAAAAATGGCCATTGCGCAAGCAAAGGCAGGCTCTAAAATGATTGGGCCTTCAGACATGATGGATGGAAGAGTTGAATATTTACGAAAAGCTTTAGATGAAGCAGGCTTTTCCCATGTCGGGATTATGGCCTATACGGCAAAATATGCTTCGGCTTTTTATGGCCCCTTTCGAGATGCCCTAGAATCTGCCCCAAAATTTGGTGATAAAAAAACCTATCAAATGAACCCGGCAAACTCATTAGAGGCCATTCGAGAAGCAGAATTAGATGAATTAGAGGGAGCAGATTTTCTGATGGTCAAACCTGCAATGCCCTATTTGGATATTATCCAATCTTTAAAAAATCATTCTAATTTACCGATAGCTGCCTATCAAGTTTCCGGAGAATACGCCATGTTAAAAGCTGCCAGCCAGAACGGTTGGTTAGAAAATGATCAAGTAATGATTGAAAGTTTGATGGCAATCCGCCGTGCGGGGGCATCTGTTATTTTAACCTATTTTGCAAAGGAATTTGCCTTATTAAATCAAACCAAATGAGTTCAGAACGCTACTTAAAAAGGGGTGTATCAGCCGCGAAAGAGGATGTCCATAAAG
>CAZXZK010000087.1:0-1016 GCA_964645295.1 uncultured Cytophagales bacterium
ATCTCTTTTCCAGTAGCACCTAACCATTTGCCTTCAATTACGGCATCTGAAAACCGTTGCATTCGATCTTTTACAGCTAAAATATTTTGAGTAATATCAACCCCATC
Source organism: uncultured Cytophagales bacterium (assembly GCA_964645295.1). Lineage (GTDB taxonomy): Bacteria > Bacteroidota > Bacteroidia > Cytophagales > Spirosomataceae > CAZVFE01. Next base: position 108 of record CAZXZK010000087.1, read on the forward strand.
AAGATGAAAGCTTGCATTAGATGGTTTCCTTAAGGCCGTATGTAATACAGATCTTTTTTCGGTTTGATTAATTTTCTCTCCTTTGAATTGTGCTTTGATGGCAGCTTCAAGTCCACATTCCTTTGCTAGTTCAATTAAATTCTCAATACATATTTGATCGATTATATTTTTTGAGTAATCTAAGTGGATATTATTGAATTTTATTCCATAATTTTCAAATCGCTTGGGATCATTTTGAAATAAAATTTTAATCGATTCTTTACTCAATCGTGTATAATCGTTTTTTAAATTAGAAAACGCCTTAGTTTTTTTAAAATTAACAGTTGGAAACATATTTTAAATATTTGACACAAAAATAAAGTTTAATTCAAATATTCCATAGAATTTTTAATTAACCCTTGATTATTTTTTAGAAACTAAATTTATTTATTTGGCTGAGGAGTTTTTCTTAAATAAGGTTTTACCCCAGTAAATCTTTTTGGAAATTTTTCCTTGGCCTGTTCATTATTAATATTTTGTGTAATAATCACATCTTGACCGTCTATCCAATCAGCAGGGGTTGCTACTGAAAAATTTGCCCTTAATTGTAATGAATCATATTTAATATTGCCATTTTTTTTTCTTCTTCTACAATGATTTGGAAATTCATATTGACCTTAATTAGCTCCTCTATATATAGAATCCATTTGTTGTGTGAATCAAAATCGCAATGACATAAGCTATTAAATTTAATATTTGAAAAAAATCTTTAAAATTTGGATAAATTGACAAAAAAAAAACAGTCCTAAATTAGAACTGTTTTATTTACACTTCATCAACAAATTAAAAAATTTTTATAATATTAGAAGCTGTAGGAGAAGGATTCGAACCTCCAAAGTGCAGTTAGCCGCGACACAGATTAATTCAGTG
>CAZXZK010000087.1:1026-1485 GCA_964645295.1 uncultured Cytophagales bacterium
ATCCCTTATCACCACCCCCGAGACAGGAGGGCACGTCTGCCAATTTCATCATCCTACAGTATAAACCGAATAATTTCTATCAATTATTACCCTACAAAGATAAATTCAAATTTTCATATTTTCAAATATTTTCAAAAAAAAATTAAATTTGTTAGATAAATTTAAAATATTTATTCATTTTTATAAAAAAAAAACAATGAAAAGGGAAAATGATTTAGATTCCTTAGATATTAAAATCCTTGAATTATTAGTTAAAGATGCGAATATGCCTTTCTCTGAAATTGGAAAAGCCTTGAGTGTTTCCGGAGGTACCGTGCATGTTCGAATGAAAAAAATGCAAAATTTGGATATCGTAAAAGGATCTCAGTTATTGATTAACTATCCGGCTTTAGGTTGGGATATTTCTGCATTTTTAGGTATTTATTTATCGGAAGGTAGTTGTTCTAAAAAAAGTAATGG
>CAZXZK010000087.1:1495-8201 GCA_964645295.1 uncultured Cytophagales bacterium
TCTGATGTAGCAAAAAACCTTGAGAAAATTCCTGAAATTGTTAATTTACATTATACCACAGGTACTTATGCCATTTTTGCAAAAATTATCTGCAAAGATACCAATCACTTAAAACAAGTATTAAACGATAAAATACAAAAAGTAAATGGTATTCAAAGGACAGAAACTTTTATTTCTTTAGAAGAATCTCTCATTCGAAATGTACCATTAAATTAAATTGACCATTTTTTTATTTAAATTTCTCTCTTATTTATACTGGTTCTAAATAATTTGTCAAATGAAACAATTTTATTATTAAATTTGTATTAAAATTGACAAAATATCTTTATTATGCCAGAACATGTAGATGAAATTTTGAAAGAGGTTACTGAATCAGATTATAAATATGGTTTTGAATCTTTTTTTGAGGTAGATGAGGCGCCTGTGGGTTTGGATGAAGAAATAATTCGGTTTATTTCAATTAAGAAAAATGAACCTGAATGGATGTTTCAATGGCGTTTAAGTGCTTTCAGACAGTGGAAAGAAATGAAAGAACCCCAATGGCCTAATGTTCATTACGTGCCTTCTGATTATCAAAAGCTTAAGTATTATTCTGCTCCAAAGCAAGTAAAGAAATTAGCCTCTTTAGATGAATTGGATCCTGAGGTTAAAAAGACCTTTGATCGGCTAGGAATTTCTTTAGATGAACAAAAAAGATTGGCTAATGTGGCTGTGGATGCTGTTATTGACTCTGTTTCTGTAGCAACTACCTTTAAAAAGACCTTAGCGGATAAAGGGATTATTTTTTGTTCTATTTCTGAAGCTATTCAAGAACATCCGGATTTAGTTAAGAAATATTTAGGGTCTGTTGTACCTGTTAAAGATAATTTTTTCTCCGCCTTGAATTCCGCAGTTTTTTCTGATGGTTCTTTTTGTTATATTCCAAAGGGGGTTAGATGTCCTATGGAATTATCGACTTATTTTAGAATTAATGCATCTGGGACAGGGCAGTTTGAAAGAACCTTGATTATTGCAGAGGAAGATTCTTATGTTTCTTATTTAGAGGGTTGTACGGCTCCACAAAGGGATGAGAATCAATTACATGCTGCTGTGGTAGAAATTTTTGTACATAGTGGTGCAGAAGTTAAATATTCAACGGTACAAAACTGGTATCCTGGTGATAAAGATGGTAAGGGTGGTGTTTATAATTTTGTTACTAAAAGAGGACTTTGTAATGGAAGCCATTCCAAATTATCTTGGACACAGGTAGAAACAGGTTCTGCTGTAACATGGAAATACCCTTCCGTTATTTTAAAGGGTGATCATTCCATTGGTGAATTTTATTCTGTGGCAGTTACCAATAATTATCAACAGGCTGATACAGGTACAAAAATGATTCATTTAGGAAAAAACACTAAATCAAGAATTGTTTCAAAGGGTATTTCAGCAGGGTTTTCCCAAAATTCATATAGGGGTTTAGTTCAGATTGCTAAAAAAGCTGATAAATCTAAAAATTTTAGTCAATGTGATAGTTTATTATTAGGTGATAAATGTGGGGCGCATACCTTTCCTTATCTAGAAGTTAAGAATAATTCTGCTTCTGTAGAGCATGAAGCTACTACCTCTAAAATCGGTGAGGATCAATTATTTTATTGTAACCAAAGAGGAATTGATACCGAATCGGCTATCGCTTTAATTGTCAATGGCTATGCAAAGGAAGTTTTAAATCAGCTTCCTATGGAATTTGCGGTTGAGGCTCAAAAATTATTAGCTATTTCATTAGAAGGATCGGTAGGGTAGACACCTCCGGTATGGATTGCGATTATTTTTGATCCCTTAGGGAAATAATCTTTTTGAATTAAATCAAATAAAGCATAAAACATCTTACCCGTGTACATTTTTTCCACGGGTATTTTTTTTTCTAGGGTAAATTTTTCTGAAAAAGCATTTAGTTGAATATCAAACTTTCCATAAGATTTTTCACTATAATCTTCTAATATTTCGATCTTATTTTGACCTAATTGGTTGAGTTCATTTTGCATGATTTCTGCCTTATTTTTTAAACTTAATATTCCAATAATTTTAGAGGAAAGAAACTTTGCCAGTCCAATCGCAGTTGTTCCCGTTCCAACGGCAGTAATAATATAGGTTGAATTTTCTTTTTCTAATTCCTCCGCTAATTCTTTTATGGAATCAACACCAATTTTTGAATAGCCTCCCTCCGGTATTATCAAATAATCCTTCAATTCTAAATTTATTGGAATATTTTTTTTCTTATATTCTTCCCTTGAAATAAAAATCAGTTTCATTCCCAAAGAATCAATTAATTGAAGTTGTCGATTGGATTTTTTGTTTAATTCATTACCTCTGATAATTCCAATCATCGGGATATTGAGTAGGTTGCCTACAAAGGCTAGTGCCATAATATGATTTGAATAGGCTCCTCCAAAACTTAATATCCCTTTTTTTTTCGATTCTTCGAATATTTGGATATATTTTTTTAATTTGCGCCATTTATTACCTGTAATATAAGGATGAATTAAATCATCTCTTTTTACGAATACAGAAACCTCCTTTTCAGAAATAATTGGATCAATTAATTCTTCAAGGGGAGAAGGTATATTTAAGTTTAAAAGATTCATATAATGTCTTCAGAAAACGAATTTATTGAAGAAGAAGAGGAAGAATTATTTGTCCACCATGAATTTATTGTCGACAAAGGTCAACAATTATTGAGAATTGACAAATATTTGCAATTAAAAATTGCAAATGCAAGTAGAAATAAAATTCAATCGGGTATTGAAGCAGGGTCAGTAAAGGTAAATAATATCAAAATTACCAAATCGAATTTCAAGGTTCATCCATTCGATAAAATTTCCATTTCTTTTGCTGAGCCACCTAGAGATAAGGAAGTATATCCGGAAGAAATGGAATTGAATATTCTTTATGAAGATGAGGATTTGATTTTTGTTGATAAACCAGCAGGTATGGTGGTTCACCCAGCCCATGGCAACTGGAATGGAACTCTAGTCAATGGTTTATTATTCCATTGCAATCAATTACCTAATTCAAATGGTGAGATTCGGCCTGGCTTGGTACATCGAATTGATAAAGATACATCGGGTATTTTGGTGATTGCTAAAAATGAATATGCTTTAAGTTTTTTAGGAAATCAATTTTTCGAACATACTATTGAAAGGACTTATTTTGCTGTAGTTTGGGGTGTTCCTAAAGAGAAGGCTAGTAAACTAGTTGGAAAAATTGCTCGTTCACCAAGAGATAGGAAAGTGATGATGATGTATCCTGCAGATTCGGAGCAAGGTAAAACGGCTATTACCCATTATGAGGTAATAGAAGAATTTGGTTTTTGTTCTTTTGTCAAATTTAATTTGGAAACTGGAAGAACTCATCAAATCAGGGCACATGCTTCCTCCATTCAACATCCTATATTTTCTGATTCTTCTTATGGAGGTGATAAAATTAGGTATATTAGTCCAATAGCGAATTTTAAAGCTTTAATAAAAAATTTATTTGAAATATGTCCTCGACAGGCCTTACATGCCCAAAGTTTGGAAATTATTCATCCTAAAACGAAACAAAAGCTTCGGTTTGAGTCTGAATTTCCAGATGATATGAAATTATTATTAGAAAAATTAAGAAATTTATAACGATGAAAATTACCATTAGAAAAGCTGAAAAATCTGATATTCCAGCAATAATTAGTTTGGTTAAAAAGCTGGCCTTATTTGAAAAAGCACCGGAGGAGGTAACGGTTACAGAAAGGGATTATCTTGAAAATGGCTTTTCATCCGATAAACCATTATTTGAATCAAATTTAGCCTATATAGATAATGAATTAGTGGGTTTTTCATTGTGGTATTATCGATTTTCTACTTGGAAAGGGAAAAGGCTTTATTTGGAAGATATTTATATTGAAGAAGAATATAGAGGTTTAGGAATTGGCAAAATACTATTAGAAATGGCCATTGAGGAGGGAAAAAAGAATTTGTGCACGGGAATGATGTGGCAAGTTTTGGATTGGAATGAAAAAGCCATTGAATTTTATAAAAAATATGAGGTAAAATTAGATTATGAATGGGTTAATGTTCATAAAGAATTATAAAGATCCTCGATCAATAAAATAACAATCATTCGCAAATTTGCCTTTTACTTTATTTAAAATTATTTCTCCTGCTCTTTGGCCCATTAAAGCGAAATTATTGGATATAACCGAAATTCCTTCTGATATGATTTCTTTTAAAGGGGTATCATCATAAGAGATAATCCCAATATCTTTCCCCAAACTCCAATTATTATTGTTGATAAAATTAATAATTTTAATTAAATCATATTCTCTAAAAACAATATAAGCTTGATTTATTACCAGATCCTCTTGAGATTCAAGGTCTGCTATAATCTGATTAGGTAAATTATAATCTGCGCAAAATTGGTTAAATCCATTAATTATTCCGTTGGGAGTATATTGAAAAGACTTCCTTGATAATATTAAATTGATTTTTGTGTATTTTTTTAAATTTTCGATTGATTTTTCTAAGCCATTATAAATATTCTGTTCAAAATTTTGGTATAATATGGCATAATCTTCTCCAAATTCTTTGATATCAATATCGAGAATTAATAATTTATCTTTTGGAATCTTACTGATAATTTTTGATACTGGAATATTGAAATGGGGCAAAATAATATAGTAATTATACCTTCCTAAATTATCATTAATCAAGGTTTCAAAAAGTTTAATATCATGATAATGAAAAAATAAATTATAAGAGATATTTTTACCCAAAGAGATTAAAATATTATCTAATAATGTCTCCTTATAAGGTGTTAATGCATCCATTAAAATAAATACATGCATATTAGATTTTGTATCAGTACTGGTTACATAAAAACCCTTTCCATGATGGGAGGTAATTAAACCTCGTTCCTTTAACTCATTATAAGCTTTGGTAACGGTCATCCTTGCCATTTTAAATTCATGAGCCATTTTATTAATGGAGGGTAACTGTTGTCCTCGTTCAAATACCCCCTTATCAATGGCATCTATGAAACCATCAATTAATTGAAGATATTTTGGTCTATTTGATTCTGGGTCATAATGTATCATAATTAAGAAAAGAGTTTAATGACCAATTATTTGTTTTTCTATATCTTCTAGGCTAGTGCCTTTTGTTTCCGGCATCATCCATATAACAAAAATTAATTGCAATATCATCATAAAGGTAAAGAATCCAAAAATACTGATTCCTCCAAAAATTTCTGTTAAATAAGGAAAGAAATTTGCTATTAAGGCGGCAAAAACCCAATGTGTTAGTGAACCTAAAGTCATACCTTTAGCTCTAACAGAGTTAGGGAAAATTTCTGAAATAAAAACCCAGATTACAGAACCTTGTCCAATGGCATGCGCTCCAATAAATAAGAAAATTAAATGAGGTACATAATTGAAATTTTGGGTGTAAAAAGAATAGGCGATATGTCCTAATGAAAATATATATCCAATTGACCCAATTAACATTAATTTTCGCCTTCCGAAGCGGTCTATCAAAAACCAGCCTAATAGGGTAAAGATTAAATTAGCAATTCCAATTCCGGCTGTAGCAAGAAATGCACCCTTGGTAGCTAGACCGGTTAATTCATAGATTCTTGGAGCAAAGTATATTATTGCATTAATTCCAGACATTTGATTGAAAAAAGCAATAAGAAATGCAAGGATAATGGGTTTAGAAAATTTTTTTGAAAATAATTTTTCTGTTAAATCATTTGAAATTGGTTTTATTGAATCTAATATCCTTGATATGGATTCTTCTGGATATTGGTCACCTGCCTGGATCAATATTCGCTTTGCTTGTTCTTTTTCTTTTTTATTGAATAAAAGGAAGTATGGGGTCTCTGGTGTAAATAACATTAATATTGAAAATAATAGGGATGGAAGTGCAACTACGGCTAGCATCCAACGCCAATCATTTTCAACCCCTTGAATAAGATAATTCGATACATAGGCCAATAAAATTCCCAAAACAATATTCAACTGGAAGGAAATTACTAATTTTCCACGATGTTTTGGTGGAGCGATTTCAGAAATATAAATGGGTGCTACAACGGAAGATGCTCCTATTCCTAAACCTCCCAAAAATCGAAAAAGCATAAATAGACTTACATTAGGTGCTAATGCTGTTCCAACTGCTGAGAGAAAAAACGATATTCCGATGATTAATAAAGTTGGTTTTCGGCCTAACATATCGGCAGGTAATCCTCCTAAAGCTGCTCCAATGACGGTACCATATAGGGCAATTGCAACCGCTAAACCATGGGTAAGATTATCTAATTTCCATAAATCTTGAATAATTTTTTCAGCTCCTGAGATAACGGCTGTGTCCATACCGAATAATAGGCCACCTAAACCCACAGTAATTGACCAAAAAATTATATTTTTATTCATTTCAAATGTTAAATAAGTATGTTTTTAGTTAAATTATCAATTTTAATTTAATTAATAAAATAAAAGCTTATAATAATTTAATGAATGGATTTACTATTTATTGATATCAAACTGGCTGTTAAACCTAAAATAATAAAAATACTCAGTGCCACAGGAAGTTTGCTCAATTCAGATATAAAACCAATTAAAGGGGGGCCAGCCAGGAAACCTGCATAGGCAATGGTAGAAACACCTGCAATCGCGATAGAGGGAGAGATTTCTTTTGTTTTT